>CAZPEK010000001.1:0-35894 GCA_964585555.1 uncultured Leptospirales bacterium
AAATTTGCCGATGAAGAAGCAAAACGCATGGCTGAGAAGGCTGCCGGGGAAAAGGCCTGCAAAAAATTACAAAAAGACCTTGAAGAACAGAAGGTTTTAATCGCTGAAAATAAAAAGGTACTTGAAGATTTCCTGTTTCTTGATAAAAAAATCGGTGAAGCAAAGGTTCTTTCTGACCGGTCTGTAGAAATCGCTGAGACAGAGAAGCAGCTGAAAAAGGGACGGGAAGGGGAAGTTCTTTTTCCTGTACTTGATGAACATGTTCGTTTAAAGAAAAAGGTTGATCAGGCCTTCATCTCAATTGATGAGACAGAGAAGAGCCGTAAAGAATTCGTAAAGAACCTCCAACTTTATGAAAAGGCTTATCTCAAGGTGCCTGCAGCTGAAGAAAAACTTTTAGAAAAACGGGAACTTCTCAGCATACTGAAAAACCTGCTGCCAAAGTCGGAAGAGTTTAAAAAGAAAAATGAAGACCTTTTGGATCAATTGGAATTTGGACAGAAGCTGAAAAGTATTCATGATGATCTGCAAAAGGCAGAGATTTCTCTCGAAAGTAAGATTATTTCTTTAAAGAATTATCTGAAAGATCAGCAAAAAACCGCTGAAAAGATCAAGACGAATCTTCTTGATCTTGCAGGGCTTCGAGAAACCCTGAAGCAGGCCCGTGACCTGGAGGCTCTCCAGGAAAAACTCATCATATCGAAAAAAGAACTTTCAAGTAATGAAAAACTCCTGGCAGCAAATGGTGAAACCGTCAGTTTTAATGAAAAAAAAGTCGCCAGCCTGAAAAAGAAATATGACGCCGCGGCTGCAGCGCATCTCGCGTCAGATCTTCGTGAAGGGATCCCCTGCCCTGTTTGCGGATCTTCGTCTCATCCCCGACCGGCTCAGGTTGACGATGCAGGCTTTCAGGAGAGCGGACAGCTTGAGGCGGCGGAAAATAATTTACGTCTCTCCCTGAATGAAGAGGTCCGTTTAACTGAAGTAATTAAGCAGCTGAAAACTCAGATAGCATCCTGGGAAAAAGATAAAGCATCTGGTTCAACAAAGGAAACTGCATCAGCTTTATTTGAAAAAATTAAGATTATGGAGAAGGAAAGTGTCTCCCTTGAGAAAGAGTCCCGGGAGATGCATAAAAAGAGAGAAGAGCTGAACGATCTGGAAAAAAAGATCGCACCGATCAGGGAAGAACTCAAGGATCAACAAAAGGGCCTCCTGACTGCACGGGAAGATTACGCGGGGATGAAAAAGGAAGTAGACCTCCTGAAAAAAGAACTGGGAAAACACAGTGATGTGAAAGGTGAGATAAAAGCCCTTGAGGGGAAAATAAAAGAGGAAGAAAATGCAATTGTGACCGCAAGAAAAAATTTTCAGGATGGAGAAAAAATACTGAAAGAAATAAGCGGTCGTCTTGCTGTTCAAAAGGAAGAAGCGGAAAAATCGAAGCAGGCTCTAGAGTCTCGCCATAAAAATCTACTAAAACAGATAGAAAAAACTTCCTTTCAATCGATAGAAGAACTTGAAGCCCTGCGAAAAAAGAATCTCTCCCTGGAAAATATTGAAAAAAAAATAAATCAATACCGGGAAGCCGTAACAACGATTCAGGCTGACATAGCGGCGCTGAAAAATCGTATTAAAGGGAAAAAGCGTCCAGACACGGTAACGATGGAGAAGGCCTATGATACACTTTCAGAAGAGCTGTCAGTCCAGGAGGAGAAGCGGCGGGTTGCTGATATTGCCCTTCGAGATCTTCAGGAGAAGAGAAAGAATTTTAAGCGTCTGAATAAGGATATCGATGGTAAATCAAAAAGCGCGGATATGCTGGTTGCACTGGCTGATGATTTAAACGGGAAAAATTCAAAAAATATTAATTTTCAAAACTTCATACTCGGGGCTTACCTTCGGGAGGTCACCCGCTACGCGACAGAGCGTTTCAAACGGATGAGCAGCGGGCGCTACAGCATTCTAGTCAATGAATCAATAGAGCATAAGGGCCGCCAGACTGGTCTTGAACTTGATGTCTTTGACGCCTTCAGCGGCAAGCTGCGGAGTGTAAAAACCCTTTCAGGTGGAGAAAAGTTTCTTGCGGCAATCAGTCTTTCCCTGGGGCTTGCAGATGTAATTCAGGAGCGTTCCGGGGGAATTGAGCTGGATGCGATCTTTATCGACGAGGGCTTCGGTTCCCTTGATGAAGAGTCCCTTGATCTGGCTCTGACCATTCTTGATGAAATCCGTCACAACCGGCTGGTGGGTATTATATCCCATGTTGCTGAATTGAGAAACAGGATTCCCGGTCAGCTCCAGGTTATCAAAGGGGCCTCGGGTTCGCAGATTATTTCTGCTTTATGATTATCATAACCTAAAGATTAATTTCAAGTACAATGGGACAATGATCGGACCCCATCACCTCGGGGAGGATATATGATTTCTGCAGATTTTTTTTAAGATCCGGGGATACGCAGAAGTAATCGATACGCCATCCGATGTTCTTCTCCCGGGCACCACCCATGTAGCTCCACCAGGTATAATGTCCCCCCTGGGGCTCAAATTCCCTGAAGGTATCTATGAATCCCGCCTTTATGATATTATCAAAGCCTTCACGTTCCTCGTCAGTGAAACCGGCATTTTTATGGTTGTTTGCCGGGCGGGCAAGGTCGATTTCCTTATGGGCAACATTCAAGCCTCCACAGAAAATCAGGGGCTTTTTCTCAGCAAGGGACTGCAGGTATTTGAGAAAGTCTTTGTCCCACTCTCCTGACCGGTAATCGAGGCGCTCCAGGCCCCTCTTGGCATTGGGGACGTAGACATTGACCAGGTGGGCGGGACCGAGATCAAGGGTGATTACTCTTCCTTCTTTATCATGCTTTTCGATATTGATGTCATTGATCACTTCAGCTGGTTCATGTTTGGAAAAAACAGCAGTTCCTGAGTAGCCTTTTCTTTCAGCCCAGTTCCAGTAGCGGTGCGGGTATGCGGGAAGATCGAGTTCAACCTGTTCGGGCATCGCCTTGGTTTCCTGGAGGCATATGATATCCGGGTCTTCCTTCTCAAGAAATTCAAGAAAGCCTTTTTTGAGAACTGCCCGTATGCCGTTCACATTCCAGGAAATAATTTTCATTTGTCACTCTGCAGTATGTGTAAAAAATTTAAAGAGACCATGCGGGGTCGCGCATGTATTTTTTAATCTTATCTGCACCATAGGCGGGTCGCAAGAAGCGTCAAGATAAAAATCATCTTTGTCAGGGTAAAATTGCTGTTGCAATCCTGCGCCTGAAGGTATGATATGTCTCCTTGAGAAAGGAAGGCATAATGAAAGAATATTTCGGATCAGAGGGCTGCCTCGCCGAAGCGATCAGCGGGTTTGAGCACCGCAGGGAGCAGGAGCAGATGGCGGACTTCATCCTGGAGCGCCTGGTTGAGCAGGAAAACGGTATCGTTGAAGCGGGGACCGGTACAGGGAAGACCCTCGCCTACCTTATCCCCGCGCTGATATATGCCACTGAGAGTGAAAAAAAAGTATCTGTTACCACTGAGACAAAGGCCCTGCAGAAGCAGCTTCTTGACAAGGACCTTCCCCTGGTGAAAGATATTTTCAGTCGGTACCTTGATAAAGATATTTCTTTTGCCCTCTGCCTCGGAAGCGCCAACTACCCATGCCGCCGTCGTTATGAAACGATCCTGAAACGTGGCTCTCTTGAAAAAGCGGATATTCAAAAGCTTACCAGGCTCGGTAATCTTTTTAAAGAAGAGCGGCCTTTTTCACGCTTTGATCTCCGCATTTCGAATCATCTCTGGGGCCAGGTCTGCCGTGAGCCCGACGGCTGTAATTCTTTTCGCTGTATGTACGCCTCGGGATGTGCCTACCAGATGGCACGAAGGGAATGGCAGGAGGCAGATCTCCTGGTGATGAACCATTATCTGTTCTTTACCAATATCTCTTCCGGTAAGGCTTTTCTTCCTGAAACCGATGTGGTGATTTTTGATGAAGCCCACAGTATTGAAGATATTGCGGCTTCACAGCTTGGTTTTGCCCTTTCTCTTGATATGCTCAGTGAAATTATGGACCGCTTTTTCCGAAAGACACGCCGATCGTCTCTTCTGATGAATATTAGAAAGGAAGAAGAAAAGCGCCGCGCCCTTGAGCTCTTTGAAAAGATTGTAAAGGAAGGGGGAAGTTATTTTGAAAAAATACGCTCCCTCTTTCCCCGAAATGATATGCAGCTTCGGCTCCGAAAGGCGGTTCCCTATGGAGAGTCACTGGTTGCCCTTTGTAAAAATTTTTTGAACCTTCTCGCTGAGGCGGAAGATGACTTTGATGAAGAATATTTAAAACTTGAATTTGATATTGCCCGGGGTCGTCTTTTTGCCTTTTCAGAAAACCTGACACATTTTGTTTTTCAGAATCTTGATAATCATGTCTACTGGATTGAACGGAGCAGCAGGGATCTTCTTGGTTCTGTGGTTGTCAGGTCGCAGCCGATTCAGATTTCTGACATCATGAGGCGTGAAGTAATAGAACATTACGATGCGGCGATTTTTGTCTCCGCGACCCTTGCGGTAAAGGGTGACTTCTCGTACATGGCGGGGCGCCTCGGTCTTGATCGTCCCGTAACTCTTGCCCTCCCCTCTTCTTTTGATTATTCTTCACAATCAGTTCTTTTTCTGGGGAAAGACATGGTGCAGCCGGGAGAGGATCACTATATTCATCAGGCTGCTGAAGCGGCAGCTGAGGTTATTGCCATGACAGGTGGCAACTGCCTGATGCTTTTTACATCATACCGGATGCTTGAAGATGTACGGGGTGTCCTGGGTGATCTGGTTGAAAACCGGCTTTATTCCCAGGGGGAGCTGACTTCCTCTGAAGCAATGGAATATTATCTCGATGATGACGGGGCGGTGCTTCTCGGCACCCATAGTTTCTGGCAGGGCATAGACCTGCCGGGAGATCTCCTCCGGGGGGTTATCATGATGCGTCTTCCCTTTTCGGTTCCCGATTCTCCCCCTGTTCAGGCCCGTGTTGAGATCCTGAAACAGAGGGGCTTGAATCCCTTCATGTCGTACCAGGTGCCCGAGGCAGTCATAAAATTTAAGCAGGGTTTCGGGCGTCTTATTCGAAGCAGCCGGGATGTGGGAATTGTTGCGGTTCTTGACTCTCGTATTGTCTCCAAACCCTATGGACGCTACTTCCTCGATTCCCTTCCCCCCGCTTCGGTAACTTTCCGGTTCGATGATGCAAAGGAAAAATACCGGGAAATTATTCGTTGAGACTTTTTACCGGATTCCCGGGAATGAGCTGACAACCTGTACCCTCTCGTCAGAGAAATTGTTTCTCCAACACATCATAAAAGAGTAACTTTATCAATGATTTCAAATTCTCCATTCCCGGGGACGTAGAAACAGTTGACAGGGCTTTTCTATGTTGGAATACTATACGCATATCGATAAAGGACAGGTGGACTATGGGATACGAAACTATTACATTTGAAACCCCCGAAGAGGGAATAGCATTATTAACACTGAACAGGCCGCAGGCCTATAACGCGGTAAGCATGCAGATGATGGAAGAACTGGAAGACTTCTGGCGTGAACGTCTCTATGATCTTGATATCAAGGTTGTGGTCATTCGTGGTGCGGGAGATAAGGGTTTTTGCGCTGGCCTGGACCTGAAGGATACGGCGGAACATGTGCCGAAGATGAGTACTCCCGAGTTTTATCGTTTCCAGGCTCGTCTGGCACGGATTAATCTTCATATGAGACGGGCGCCCCAGCCGATAATTGCGGCTGTTCATGGTGCAGCCGCCGGCCAGGGTTTCAGTTTTGCCCTCGCCTCGGATATCAGGGTCGTTTCACCGGATGCCCGTTTCTGCGCGGCCTATATTAACATTGGCCTCGGGGGTGCTGATATGTCCTGTAGTTACTTCCTGCCCCGAATGATTGGCGCCGGTCGGGCCTATGAGTTCATGTATACGGGAGATTTTATGAGTTCTGATGACGCACTGAACCTGGGGCTGGTCAGCAAGATTGTTCCCAAGGAAGATCTCCTTGAGAGTGCCATGGAATATGCCCGTAAAATGATGACTAAAAATCATATGGCACTCCGCCTGACAAAGGAAGCAATTAATATTAATCTTGATGCCGGTGGACTTGAAGCAGCTATCAATATTGAAGATCGAAACCAGTCGCTTCTTGCCCTGGGAACCCTGCTTCAGAAGAAGTAAAATCCGGGCCGGCCCGTCAGGGCCGGCTTGATCTGTCTTCCTTTTTTCCTCTTAAATATCCTGACAGTTACCGCAACAGGGCTGCCATGGGACTGTATAATTCATGGGAGGGAAGTAACTTTCCTATTCCGGGGCCTTCAGCGGGTTGAAATACCTGATAATCGCCGGAAGTATCAGCAGATCCCCCAACAGGGCCGCAACCATGGAAAAGGCTGTCAACGCTCCGAAGGTCTGGGTTGGCCGTACTGTTCCCATAATCAGCACCAGGAAGCCACAGGAGAGAACAAGAGATGTAATAATGATTGGCTTGCCTACATCCTGAAAGGCTTTCTGGAGGGCTTCACCGTTTCCCTTCCCGTCGGCGATGTTTCTCCTGTACCAGGTTATATAGTGGATCGTATCATCCACAGCTATGCCAATTACGACACTGGCAATCATAATGGTTGCTACATCAAGAGGGATATCAAACCAGCCCATGACTCCCATGGTCATCATGATGGGGAAGATATTTGGTATCATGCTGATAATGGTCAACGGGATATTGCGGCATACAAAGTACATCATTACCAGTATTATACAAAAGGCGACAAGAAAGGACCTGATCTGGCTGTCTTGCAGATTTTCTCCCATGGTGAGATAGAGGGGGGAGAGACCGGTAAATTTATAGGTAAAATTGTCGCCAAGGGTTTTCCCCATATATTCCTTTACCATTATTTCATATTTTTCAGCTAACTGGTTTGAACCCCAGTGGGACTGAAAAGATATCCTTGCCTCAAGACGGTCCGGTGCCACTACCCTGTCGAGAACTTCCGATTCCCCTATTTCGTAATAGTCAAGGATATCCATTCGTCTTTCCGGAATGCGGTACCAGGCCTGTTTTCCCTGATTAAAAGCCTGGTGGATTTCTTTAAAGTAATCAGCCAGAGAGAATGCTGATGAGAAGTGGTTCATGTCCCGTAGAAGGTCTTTTTGAATTTTGCTGATAAGTTCCAGGCTTTCAGGGTGAGTGAAATCGTGGTCTGCGTCTTTAGCCTGTATGAGCATAACAAAGGGTATAGTGCCTCCGAGGTTTTCGTCGATAAAGATGATGTCTTTTTTTAGTTGAATATGTTCGGGCATGTAATTCGCAAAACTTGTTTCAAACCTGAGGCGAGACATTCCCCATATGGTTAAGGAGGTTAACAAGCAAAAAATAATTAAAATGGGACGGTAATTAGTTGTTGTGACCTCTCCAATACGTGAGAGAAATTTATACATTCTTCCGGTAGCTTCAGATAAAACCGGTCGTGACGAATCCGTGGTCTTTTCTTCTTTTGAAAATCTTTTAGACATGAGCATCAAAAAGGAAGGAAGCATCGTTATGGTGAGAAAAAAGGCAACCATTACGCCAATAGATGTAAAGATGCCAACTATTTTCGGGGGTCGAATGGTGGCTGTAATGAAGGAGAAAAAACCGATTCCAGTAGTTACACTGGTGAAGAAACAGGGAAGCCATACTGCCTTCAGGGCTGTCAGTACCGCTTCTCCATGACGGTTACCGTTTGTAAGAAAGGTCTCCCGGTAATGGGAAAGTAAATGGATTGAGTCAGCAACTGAAATAGCCAGAAGGACCGGGGGAATAATAACTGTCGACATGTTCAGTGTTTCTCCGTTTGCCGTAAGAAGACCGATGCCCCACACAACAGTTGTAAGAAGACTGATCATGGTTAAAAAGGCCAGAGAAGCCTTTCGTATGAGAAAGGTCAGAATCAGGAAAATGACCACCAGTAGTACAGGAGTAAACTTGAGGTTGTCCTGCCGGGTCAGGTCATTCATTTCTACTTCAAGGAAGGGCTGGCCGGCAAAACGAAGCTGAAGAGAATCTCCCGCAATTTTTTCAGCAACAGATTTAAGATGAATCAGAACATCCCGTTTTGCATTGTTGCTGGCAGCTGGTTCAAGCTCTATGAGTATTGCTGAGGTTGTGCCGTTTTTCGATATTATACTGTTTACCAGCAGAGGATCATTCATTATTTTTTTCTTAATACCTGGAATGCCTTCAGGAGAGATGTTTTTTTTCTGAATTATTTTTTGAAATGAAATAGTGTTGTTTGTATCAACAGCCTCTTTTGCTTCCGTGAGGCTGAAGAGACGCTGAACCCCCTGCTCCTTTAACAGGGCAGTTGAAATCGCATCAACGGTAAGAAGTATCTTTTTTGAAAACAGTTTCTCATGCTTGAAGGCGATAACGGCAAGTTCTTCATTGCCATAGGTTGCCTGGAACTGCTTGTAGAACTGGAGATCGGGATCTCTTTTATCAAAGTAGATGTCAATATTATTGAAATATTTCTGGTGAGCGTAATACCATGCCATTGGAAGACTGAGGAGCATAATAATTATCAGTGTTACGCGGTAGTGGCTAATTATTTTATCAAGTATTCGATTCATGTTCCCTGTCCGTATATTTATTGGCCCTGTGCAAAAGACCTGTTTCCCCATGGTTTATGGGCTGAATTTACTTGTGACGGAATATTATGAGTATGCACTGAAAAGGTCAACACTTATCCTGAATAACGTAAACCTTATTCTGGTCGATATTCTTTAACAGGAGACTTCATTAATAGTGGAATAACCGGTCTGGAAGGGTATTCTCTATCTACGGTTACATAAAAGATTGTAAAAACCATACTCCTCATGGTAGATTCATTGACGGTATGGATATTATTTCCTATTCACTATTAATCTAATGAGACATAAAATATTTATTGACATATATTTTAGCATGTATATTCTGTAGTATTGATCGGCAGGGGATGAATTATACATTCTCTGCCCGGTACCATAATGAGACATAAAATCTGGGCCTTGTTCTATGCACAGTATTGGTCCTGGGGATTTTTTAAAAAGGGAGACATATAGATGATCCTTAATATTGTAACTTTCGTGGTTTGTTTCGCGATGCTGATTCTGTTTCGGCGACTCGATAAGGCAAACCTGCGGATGACAAAACTGCGCAGATATTCTAATAAAATGTTCGATGACTTTAGAAAACTGGCAGAAACTGAAAAAAGAAAATTTAATGATGCAACAATTGAAATGGATATCCTTATTAAAAAATCTAATGCCCTGACGACAAATTTGAGCGGTGCTTTGCAGGAAATTGAGACACGTCTCGAGGGGCTTAATGTTGAAAAAGGCAATCTTAAGAAAGTTGAAGAAGATCTGAAAGTCATTTCAGGAGCAGCAAGGGATGTTAATAAACAGATAGAGTTTATTGCAATGGCCCGGGATGATTTCAGCAACACTATCAATAAGGTCAATACGCTTCAGGAGAATATGACTGACCTCCGTTCTGAATCAGGGAGCATTATTTCTTCATTTAATAATCAGGTGAGGGAACGGTCTCGTGAGCTTCTTGAAGAAATTACTGATATGATCAATCAAAATCATAGCTCCTTTATTGAAAAGGAAAAACAGGTTTATAATCTGAAGGATACCATTGCCGATCTGGAAAATACTGTTTTTTCTGATATTAAAGCTAAATCAGATGAAATGAAAGAGAGCATGAAAGAGACGATTGTTGAATTTGGAGGACTTCGTGAGGGTCTTTTTGATAAGATGGATGAGGAAATCGAGCGGGTTCATGAAAAACTGAAAACCGTTGAAGGGAGTGTTGACGAATCAAAGACAAACCTGATAAAAACATTTGAACATGAAGTGAGTCGAATTCGAACGGAACTGGACAATCTCAGCCTTCATGCAATTGCCAAGAAGGATGAGATTGTCCAGGCGACCAGAAAGGAAGCAGAGGAAATCAGAAAAAGGGTTGATGATTTTCAGGACAAGGTTACGGAGCATGAAAACAGACTTATATCTACGGCAGAATCTAAAATAAGCCATCTCGACTCGGAATATCAGACGATTGATTTGAAATTTACTTCTCTTTCTGAAAAAATAAAGTCTGATTTTTCTACCATGGAAGAACGGCTCAATGACATTAAAGAGGAAATCTTCAGATACGAGGAGCATAACAGTATTTTTACCCGTACTGATGAACTGGTAGATAATGTAGATACAGCCATTGAACGACTGCAGAAAATTTTTGATACAACACAGGAAGAGTACCGGGATATTTCAGCTTTCCTTGACCAGATCGATGATTTGAAGGAAGTTAAAAAATCTGTTAATGCAGAAATTATGGCCTACCATGCCCGCAAGGAAAAGCTTGAAGATATTGAAAGAAATATTCATGGTCTTATGGAAGCGGGAGACCTCGCAATAACCAGGAGCGATCAGCTGCAGGAAAATCTATCTAAAGTTGATTTTGTCAACAATAGAATGGACGCACTTTCTGAAAGTTATACTGAACTGGAATCACGTATTGAAGAATTGAGAGAATATGAAGAGTTGATCTCACAGAACCTTGCATCAGCAAATAAATCAGAAGCCATTGTAAAAAATCTTGATGGAAAATTGAAAAATTATCAGAAGATACTGGATCGGTCGGACAAGCGAATTGATAAGATTTCCCACAACCTTCAGGAGGTTGAAGAGAAAACTATTATCCTCAAAACACGGAAAGCTGAAATTAGTGAGTTGAAGGAAAAATTTGATGAAGTCGATGGACTCAGCGAGGTAATGGAAAAACGTGTCGAGCAGATCTACGCAATGTTTAAAAAAGTTGAAGACCTTCGGCTGCAGATTGATGAAACTGATAACCGTCTTCAGGTTATGTACAGTCGGACAGATGAAAAAATGCGTGAATTTTCAGATTTTATACAGGCAGTGGATGCCGGTAATCCTATCTTGAAACAGGTAAATCAGGATATTTCTTTTGATAAAAATATCAATGAGAATGTAATCCGTACGGTGAGGGAGCTTTCAGACAGGGGATGGGGACCCGATGAGATTGCAAAAAAAATGCTCATTGATGAAAATTCAATCCGCTTTATAATTAATACTACTTCCCTCTAGGGAAGCCATAACAGTTACTAAAAAGGGGAGCTTTTTACGGCTCCCCTTCTTTTTTGAGATTTATAATAATTAATATTAATGACTTTCTTTCATCTTTTCCCTGACTTCTCTGATTATTTCAGCATCTGAAAGAGTTTTTCTCAGGATAACCCGGTACTTTATGTCAAAGCGGGTTGGCTCAACAATTTTTTTAGGGAAGGTAAAGTTCCAGCGCTGGATATCTTCGCTGAGAAGCTTGTCGACCTCAAGAAGATACGTAGACTGTTGAGTACGGATTTTCATGATTCGTCCGGAATCAGGATACAGCCAGAGTGAAAGGAGTCCTTCCCTGACTTCATTAATTTTATCAAGTTTTTTAACTTCACTGCACATATACTTATCTCCGCCGGTATCGGGGGTCCGTGAAAGAGTAGAAGTATATTTCATCTGGGATACAATGTAGTTATCTGAAGTGAGGAGAACGCGGAAAACTTCCTTTGCTTTTTTGCTTGGTTTTAAAAAGCTCTGGTTTGTGCTGCTGTTAATATCAGTAGATTTTTGAGCTGTTCCACAATGCATCAAAGCAACTGCTGCAATGAGTATAAATGTTGAAGAAAAATATCGTTTCATTTTAGTCTCCTTTCGGTTTTGCTTCATCCTCTTCAGTTGAGGTTTCTTCGGTTACGGCTTCTTCGAACTGTTCAGGCTTTTCGCCTTTTTGCTGGTCTTCTATGTACTGGTCAAGCCTGTCGATTCCGTCTTTCAATTCCTTGAATTCATTGATGTTGAGGGTGACGCCCTTTTGGGTAGGTTTGTAGATCAGATCACCACTTCCTCCATCTATTGTCGAGTACCAGATTCTAATATTGATCAGTTCTCTTCCTTTGAATTCTGAGACTTCTATTCGGATAATTTCACTGTTATTTTTCTGGATATCCTTAATAATTACTCCCATATAGAACTCCTTTGTTTCTAATATATTTTTGCAAGATGATGAAGAATAATCCTGGCAAAGAGGGCATGTCCCCGTTCGTTCAGGTAACGATCGTCATCAAGAATGATGTCTTCAATTGAAATGTCCTGCTCTATCAGGTGACCCGCAATAATTGTATGAACCGGTAACATGGTACACTGCAGATCTGAAGCGACTTCCCTGATGGCCTGATAGTAGATTTCTACCGCATTCATGTCATACTGATTCGGGAAGATGTGAGAGGTCAACAAAATTATTTCAGGATTGGCCTTTGCCCGGGACTTTCGGATTACCTGCACGAGGTTTTCCTTAAATTCAGACCGATACACAGGAAAAAAAGCATCATCTATGCCGTAGTTGAAGAGAATAATGTCTGGATCATAGGGACTGATATCTTCATCAAAGGTCCACACTGCATCAAAGGAATTTTCGTCTTTCCGGGACCGGTTTATTACTGTAATATTTTTTTCCTTCAGACGAGACGAGAGTATATCAGGATAACTGATTCCGACCCTGTAGCCGGATGCGATAGTTCCCCCCCGTATAAGAAGTATTTTTTCTTTTTTTTTCATTCAGTGTTCCATATAACATGCAGGGAATGATTCTATAATGGAAATTAGACTTCTGTCAATAATTTAATAACCGGTTGGTATCCGGTATCAGCATCGTTCAATAATAAGTGATTTTACTGATTTAATATAAGCATCAAGACCAAAGGCAAAAATTGTGTTATGATTTGCTTCAGGTATTTTAAGCATTTTCTTGTTACTGTCGGGACTGGCGTGAAAAAGGGCCTCTCCGTCACTGAAGGGAATTATATGGTCGAATTCAGCATGGATGATAAGGGTGGGGCCATGGTAGAATTTTATTTTTTCAAGATTTGCAACCGGGTCTGTGGTTATTCCGTGAACAGCCGGGTTTATTCCCAGGAGCTGTATGAGAGGAAGAAGATGGGCAAAGCCGCTTTCAATAATTAAAGCGGCTATATCATCAGGGTAGCGGGAGGCAAGCTCGAGGGCAGGGGCACTGCCGAGGCTGCGGCCCATAAGAATGAGTGGAGCCGGGTTGTTTTTTTTTGCCATGAAGTCCCTGACGAACCGGTAGATATTGTAGCAGTCAGTCATCATGGCAGTCACTGAAGGTTCTCCTGTTGAGCGTCCATATCCTCGATAATCAACCGGTAAAAAATTTATTCCTGCATTGGTAAAGAAGGGGGCGAGATCATCATAGTCCGCGGCAATTTCGCCATTGCCATGAAAGAACAGGATGGTTGGGGCTTTCGTGTCGGCATGATGGTATCGACCTCCTATAGAAGAGCCTTCCCCTGCAGGAATAGTCAATTCTTCAACGCCCGATGAGCTGAAACCGAGTTCCGGCCGGGGGTGGAAAAGAAACGGCAGGATTTCCGGTTTATCAAGAATTGAGTAATCTGGTAATGTATCAGTCATGACTTCCTCTCCCTGATTTTGATTTTTTTACAGTATATCATCTCTCTTTTAAATAATCAAACATTTCATATACTGTGTTATGGGAATGTGTAAAAGTTCACCGGTTAGCAGGGGAAAATGCCGATTATTTATGCCGGTGAATAAATTAATTATTTGAAGTAGTGGAATTTTCAGGGTATACTGTCTCTGCGAAGCGGCCGGCATATGGAGAGCAAAAATAAAAATATTCTCATTGTAGAGGATTCAGCTGTTGATGCACGACTTCTGTATAAATTTCTAAAGGATCTCGATTTTGAGATTGAAGCCGTGGTCTCCTCAGGTGAAGATGCTATCAGTACAGCCTTGAAAAACAGGCCGTCACTGATCGTTATGGATATTCTTCTGGAGGGGGATATTGATGGTATTACCGCCTCACGCATAATTCGTAAAGAATTTGATGTTCCTATAGTATTTTCCTCTTCTCTCTCAGACGCAAAAACTCTTGAAAAACTTGAAATTGCCGATTCATTCGGATATCTGCTTAAGCCCTTCAGGAAACGAGACCTCTATGTCACCATTGATCTCGCCTTCAGGCGTCACAGGTTTGAAACGAAGCTTGAGGAGAGTGAAAGGCGTTACCACAACCTCTTCGAAAAATCAAAGGATGCAATTTTTGTGGCAGACCGGGAAGGATATTTCCTTAACGGGAATGAGGCATTGAAAACTCTCTTCGGTATAGAGAATGACGAAATGTATACTATGAGCATTGGTGATTTGGCCCTTTCCGATGAAGAGCTGGCAAAGTATAAAAGCGAAATTAGTAAAAATGATCATGTAAAAGATTTTGAAATGCAGCTCCGCAGAAAAGATGGGAGAACTCTTTACTGTCATGTTACTACTAATGCGGTACATACAACAACCGGTGGTGCACGGTACGAACAGGGAATCATCCGAGATATTACTGAAAAAAAAATGGCAGAGCAGGCTCTTGAACAGCATGTCTTCGGTCTTGAACGGGCCATGTATGAGATAGAGGAGCTTAATGAGCAGCTCCAGCAGAAGGTTGACGATCTTAATGAAGCATACCGGCAAATCAGTCTTTCAGAGGAGAAGTACCGCCGGCTGGTTGAGGGATCTAATGATATTATTTTCTCCCTTGATGACCAGTATCGGTTTCTCACCGCAAACAAGGCCCTGGTTCACCAGCTTCAAATTCAGCCAGAAGCGGTGAGGGATAAACATATTCTTGAACTTATTCATGCTGATCAGGAAGAACTTGAAGTGAGCCGGTCAGTTGTAACCAGTAAGCTGAATGAGTTGGTGGAGCAGCGGCAGCCTGTTGCCTTTAAGGCCTATTTTAAATCAAAGTATACAGTTGAGCCGAAGGAGCTTCAGGTTAAACTTGAATATGTCAATATCAAAGGGAAAAATGAAATTCTTGGAAAAGCGTCAAGGGTTATGGATGATGTTTTAATGAAACATTTTGTCTCTGAACAGCAGAAGTTCAGAATAGATAATTCCCTTGTTACCGCCGATGAAATAACCTATCGATTGACCCGTAATGTCGCTAAATACCTTCCCGTCAGGGAGGGCACCCTTCTCAGGGTTGCTCTCAGGGAAATTATAATTAATGCAATTGAACATGGAAACCTTAATATCAGTTTTGAAGATAAATCCAGGGCTATTATGGAAAACAGGTATATTCACTTTATAGCGGAAAGGCAGAAAGACCCGGTGTGTCGAAATCGAAGAGTAACGATTGACTATGAAGTATCTCCCGAAAAAGTTATATATCGTATCTGTGATGAAGGGAAAGGTTTTGATTACCAGTCAATGCTTGAGAAGGATATTGAAGAGTTGAATGAAAGTATGACTGCACATGGACGGGGTCTTAAACTCAGCCAGGAGTTTTTTGATACTATCAGCTTTAACGAATTAGGCAATGAAGTCTTTCTTGTCCGATATTTTGCTGACGGCAGTGAAAAAAAATAATCATGGAAAAAAGAGACTTGCCATCATGGATGGGGCTCGATATGTGTTCGCCATAAAGACTTTTTCGTGACTGCCCTGCTGACCGGGTAATAAATAATACGGTGCATTGAGATAAAGGAGAAGTGGCAATGGGATTGACTTATAAAGAATCAGGTGTTGATGTAGAGGGAGGCAATAATTTTGTTCGTCGAATTGCCCCCCTGGTAAAAAAAACGTTCTCTGACCGGGTCATAACGGGCAGCGGTGGTTTTGGAGCACTTTTTTCCGGTGGTTTCAGCGAGATGAAAGAACCGGTCCTGGTCTCGGGGACCGATGGCGTTGGGACAAAACTTCAGATTGCCCAGGGCATGAACAAACATGACACTATCGGTATTGATGCCGTAGCAATGTGTGTAAATGATATTATTGTATCAGGAGCCCGTCCTCTTTTTTTCCTTGATTATATTTCATGCGGTAAACTTAAAGAAGACGTCATGGTTAATGTTGTAAAGGGAATTGCCATGGGGTGTGAAGAATCAGCCTGCAGTCTTATCGGCGGAGAAACAGCCGAGCATCCTAATGTAATGGGTGATGATGAGTATGATATTGCTGGTTTTGCCGTTGGTGTGGTTGACCGGGAAAATATTATTGATGGTTCCAGTATAGCCCCGGGGGATAAAATTATTGGACTCCCTTCCACGGGTGTTCATTCGAATGGCTTTTCAATGGTTCGCAAACTCTTTTTTGACATGAAGGGGCATGAACTGGGAGACATGATCGAAGGTCTTGACAGACCCCTGGGAGAGGTCCTTCTGGCTCCTACCCGGCTTTATGTAAAAAGTCTCATGAGCGCTATTGATGCAGGCTCCGTGATAAAGGGAGTTGTCCATGTAACGGGCGGCGGGTTTTATGAAAATATCCCGAGGATTCTTCCCGAGGGTACCGGTGTTTCGATAGACCGGAATAGTTTTAATATACTGCCGATTTTCAAGGTCATTCAGAAAATGGGAGAGGTGGAAGAAAAAGAAATGTTTACCACCTTCAACATGGGCATTGGCATGATGCTTTTCGCCGCTCCCGAAGAGGAAGAAAAACTTCACAAGGTGCTGAGAGCAGCGGGAGAAGAAAGCGTCACTATCGGGGAAGTTACCTCTGGTGGGAGCGAACGAGTGGTTTTTAAATAAGGCTTTCTCTGTCATGTAACCAGGGAACAATAGTATAAAATTATTCTTCACTTTACCGCAGTGAAGCGATCACAGCATCAGCGGCGCGTATGCCATCGACTGCTGAACTCACAATGCCGCCGGCATAACCGGCTCCCTCTCCGGCAGGGAAAAGGTTTTTGTGAGAAAGGGAAGAAAAGTCTTTCCCCCGGGTTATGCGGAGTGGCGACGAGGTGCGTGTTTCCGCCCCGATGAGTAGTGCCTCGTCTGTGACAAATCCCTTCATTTTATTATTAAGGCGGGGCAGGGCAGCCGCCAGTTCATCAGCAATGTCAGCGGGTAGATAAGACCTTACATCTGCAGGCTCTACTTTCGGCAAATAGCTGGCAGCGGGGAGACGGGTATCTTTTTTGTTTTTAAGAAAGGAAGTCAACCGTTGTGCCGGCGCGGCTTTTCCTTCTCCACCTGCGGACCAGGCAGCCGCCTCTATCGTCTGCTGAAGAGCAATACCGCTGAAGAGATCAGCCTGCAGTGTTTCTTTGTGAATCGAAACAACCAGTGCCGCGTTAGAAAAAGTTCCCCCCCGGTTAGAAAGAGACATCCCGTTTACACAGTGAAGTGACTGCTCAGAAGATGAGTTAATGACCCTGCCGCCGGGACACATGCAGAAACTGTAGGTTCCCCGCCGGCTTTCAGGGTTGTGCCATGAAAGGGTATACTCTGCGGGGGGAAGGATATCCCGGTACCGGGAGGTGCCGTATTGAATCTCACGAATAAGTTCCGCGGGATGTTCAACCCGTACCCCCAGGGCAAAGCCCTTCTGCTCCATGGTGACTTTTTGGGCTCTCAGCATGCCGTAGGTATCACGGGCTGAATGCCCGGTGGCGAGGATTACCGCGTCGGCGGTGTATTCACGGCCTGATGCGGTGCGGATGCCTTTAACTTCCTTACCCGAAAGAATTAATTCAGTTACCTTTTCTGAAAAGTGTATTGTTCCGCCCAGGGAGAGAAGTTGTGTGCGCAGTGATCGGAGGATGTCCACCAGGGCATCAGTACCGATGTGGGGTTTCGCTTCGTATTTCACTGAAGGATGAGCACCGTGTTCCACCAGGCGGTCATAGAACCAGGTGCTTTCGGGACGCCGGGTTCGGGCCGTCAGCTTGCCGTCGGAGTAGGTGCCGGCGCCCCCTTCGCCAAAGACAACATTACTCTCAGGATTCAGGGTGCCGGTTTCTTCAAGGGCTTTGATGTCGCTGATTCGGGCTTCAAGGCTTTTTCCCCGCTCAATGAGGGTTACCTTAAGGCCGGATTCTAAAAGACGAAGGGCGGCAAAGAGTCCTGCGGGCCCGCTTCCAATAACCAAAATATGACCCTGTCTCAGGGGTTTTGGTACTTCTGGTAATTCAGGTTCCTCAAAGGCGGAAACATCTTTGCTGGAGAGAAGCTGTTCTGCCTCGTTCCGGGAAAGGGACACCACCACCCGAAGAAGGTAATGAATCCGGTTTTTTTTTCTTCCGTCGAGGGATTTTTTTAGAATAGTTTCAAGCTTGAGCCCTGGGCAGCTGTACTCTTTCTGCAGTCGGCGTTCGATTCCCTCAAAGCTTAGATCCTGGTCAGGGAAAATTATAAGGTTATTTATCTGAAATTTCAAAATCAGTTACCGGTATTGCTGCGGCGGTACTCAGCCGGCGACATGCCGGTCTCTTTTTTAAAGGCGGTATAGAAGGCGGTATAAGAGTTAAAACCAGTCGCATCGGCTATTGAATGGGTACTCCGGTCTTCTTCATCAAGAAGAAGTTCCTGTGCTTCTTTGATGCGGTATGAATTGATATATGCATTGTAGTTCTTTCCATAATATTCATTGAGAAACTGTGAAAGCTGGTGGGATGTTATTTCAAGTGCCGCGCTGAGGCGTCCCAGGGTCAGATCTTCATCGCAGAAAAGTTTTTCTTCAACCATCAGGAACTGCAGCTGATTTGAAAGCTCTTCAATGTCAATTTTTTCAAGACGCGAACGGGCGTATTCTTTTTTCGTAGAAGGGATTGTCGCGAATTGAAAAAGGAAGGGGTACCGCTGAGCGGCAAGGTAAACCATCATGTGGGAGAGGCTGATAAAGACAGCGCTCACCCGGATCAGGGTCATTTTCATGGTGATAACACCGGTAATAGCAAAGGCGGAGAAGATCAGAAGAAGGAGCATCAAAACAGAAATAATTGTAATCCTGACATGAACCCGATTGTCCCGCCGTGCCGAAGAAAGAAGAGATTTCATGGAAAGGAAGAAATAAACCGTTACCAGGGTTATGCTGAAAACCGGTACCGTAACCATGAAGAGAGAATATTCCTGGTTCATCATTCGTTTCAGTATTTCAGTTTTTTCAGTCCCACTGAGGACTGCCATGGGGATTGAGATTACCATGGCGAGGATGGCCGGTATCCAGTGGTATATATCATTTTTTTCAAATTTTTCTTTTTCTTCCGTGATGGCCAGTATATAGAAATAGATCAATGGTCCCATGGCAAACACTGCGGGAATCTGGAAGGGGAATACATGGGGAACCTTAAAGAGGTATTGAGAAGAGGCCAGAAAAAGAAAGGTAATCAGAAAGCCGGTGGTTAAATTAAATGCCGCGAGGATACGGTTTCTGAATGATCGGGGCTTCAAGAGTTGTCCAAGGCCCATCAGAGTTGTCATTCCTGCGGCAATAAATATAATGATATCTGAAAGATGAATATACAAATTATACTCCCTGTTTTCGGATAAAACCCACTTGTGTCCATGGTACTATCAGTGGAACTTCGGGGCAATTATTTTTCTAAAAGCTTTAAAAATGCTGAAGTTCTGGATATGTAACTTTTTCACCCCTCAGAGCGGCTGCGTCAGAAAGGTATTGACAAATATCCCGCTTGGGGAAACCTGATATTTGACTCCAACCGGCAGTAATTCAAAAACATTCGAAAATTTAAGTTGAAAAAACAGGCCGTACCCCTTCTTATAATTATATGATAAAAGGGATTTGGCCGCAAGAAATATTAAGATAGTAAAGGAGAAACCCAATGGCCCAGGTAGGCATTATTCTCGGCAGTGATTCAGATCTGCCAAAGGTAAAAAACTGTTTTGAGACCCTTGAAGAATTTGGCATTCCTTTTGAAATAATCGTTAGTTCGGCACACCGCACTCCAGAAGAAACAAAAGAGTGGGTTTCTTCAGCACGGAGCCGCGGACTGAAGGCAATAATCGCTGTTGCCGGCGGAGCAGCACACCTGCCTGGTGTGGTAGCTTCTCATACGACGCTTCCGGTAATCGGAGTACCCATTGAGACAAAAATTTCCGGGGGCCTTGATTCAATTTTATCGATTCTGCAAATGCCCGGCGGTATTTCTGTTGCAACCATGCCAGCGGGCAGCGCAGGGGGCATAAACGCGGCCCTTTTCGCGGCTAATATTCTCGGTGTTGAAGACGCGTCAATTGCAGATAAGCTTGCTGAGTATAGAAAGAAGATGGCTGAAAAAATTACAGCAAAGAATGCAGATATAGCAGATATGGGATATAAAAAATATATCGCAGGCCTTGAGGGGTAGATATGATTGAACATGGTATTGACATTCCGGAAGAACGAATAGTAATTCTCGACTTTGGATCCCAGTATACACAGCTTATCGCCCGGCGAATCCGGGAAATGAACGTCTATGCTGAGATTGTACCTTATTTTTATTCAATTGAAGAGATTAAAAAAGAGAAACCCGCCGGGATTATCCTCAGCGGCGGCCCGAGTTCTATCGATGAAAAAGGGGCTCCCCGGGTTTCAAATGAAATATTTGAGCTTGGTGTTCCGGTTCTCGGAATATGCTACGGCCTCTACCTGGTGGTACACGCCTTTAATGGCCAGAGCGAAGGCGCAGATTCCCGGGAATATGGCCCGGCTAACATAGTCGTGACAGGAAAATCTCCTCTTTTTACCGGCCTGAAAAAAAAGGAAAAGGTCTGGATGAGTCATGGAGATAAGGTGGCCAAACCCCCGAAGGGATTTCAGGTTGTTGCCTCATCTGAAAACGCGGAGATCGCAGCAATTGCCAATGACAAGAAAAAGGTCTACGGGGTACAGTTTCATCCCGAAGTGCATCATACTGATAACGGCAAGAAGCTTCTTAAAAACTTCCTTTTCAAAATATGTAAACTGAAGGCAACCTGGACCATGGAAAATTTCATCGACGCCTCTGTTGAAGCGATCCGCCAGGAAGTGGGTGACGGCACGGTGCTTCTCGGTCTTTCCGGGGGAGTTGATTCTTCTGTGACCGCGGCGCTGCTTCAGAAAGCGATCGGCGACCGCCTCTATTGCGTCTTTGTCAACAACGGGGTACTCCGTAAAAATGAAGAGAAGTCGGTTGTTGAGCGTTTTGAAAAGCATATGAAGTTGAACCTGATCTATGTGGACGCGTCAAAACGGTTTTTGAAAAAGCTGAAACGAGTAAAAGAACCGGAAAAGAAACGACGAATAATCGGAAAAGAATTTATCAAGGTATTCATGGAAGAAGCAAAGAAAATCGGTCAGTTTGATTTCCTCGCACAGGGCACCCTCTATCCTGATGTCATTGAGTCTGTTTCGACCAAGGGGCCTTCTGATACGATAAAGTCTCATCATAACCGGGTGCCCGAAGTGCTGCAGCTGATTAAATCAGGCAAGGTAGTGGAACCTCTTAAAGAGCTTTTCAAAGATGAGGTCCGGGAGCTGGGGATGCACATGGGCATGGCTCCTGAGCTGGTTCACCGGCAGCCCTTCCCTGGACCGGGGCTTGCTATCCGCATTATCGGCGAGGTGACGGCTGAGCGGGTTAAGACCCTTCAGGATGCCGATGACATTATCATTGATGAAATCAAGCAGGCCGGTCTCTACAATGACCTGTGGCAGATATTTGCAGTTTTTCTTCCGGTGCGGTCTGTCGGCGTTATGGGTGATAAACGAACCTATGAGAATGTTATTGCCATCCGGGGAGTCACCTCAGTTGACGCCATGACCGCTGACTGGGCCTATCTCCCCGAAGACCTGCTGCGGAAAATCTCTAACCGGATTATCAACGAAGTGAAGGGGATTAACCGGGTTGTCTATGATATCTCCTCAAAGCCTCCTTCCACTATTGAGTGGGAGTAAGGCCTGCTTGAACATTTAAGCTAAAATATTTTTGCTCATATAAAAAGACCCGGGCTGCTGAAGCCCGGGTCTTTCTGGTTTTAGTATTCATGGGTTTTTGGGGTGGGGAAGTTTATGAAAAATTTCTAATGAATCACCTGTGGTATTTGTATACCTTATGTGTAAATCTCGCCTTTGTCCGTTCTGTCATAGAAAAAAACTATTTGGCTGGTCTTTAAACATGTCGAGTATTTTCAATGCAAAATAATTTTTGTTACATTAAGATGCATTATGGGGCATGCGCCTCAGGTATGAAGAAGCAGTTTACTAAGTATCTAAGAATCAGTATTAAAGTGTAAGGTTCACCTTACTGACATTATTCTTGAAAACTCTTGTGCCGCCGCCTTCACTGACAATGCGTAATATCTCATCAGGATTTTCTATGATTATTCCAGAAAGAATGTCTACTTTATAGTCTTTGAATATCTCCTCGCACAGGGGAGTAGTCGATCCCACTAATGCTACTGTATTGCAGTTTCGTGATGATTCCAGAATGTTTTCAATTGTCATGTTTATAATTGATGTTGATGTTATTATGGCTTTTGTGCATTGTGGCAGGAGGTCCAAGGCCTGCTCTTCGGTGTACAGGTCTTCTGATCGTGCCATGTTTTTTTCAAATATCATTAGTTTTTTGACATTACCTTTCAGCTTCTTGACGAGAGGACCGAAGTAACCGACCATCCCGACAATATCATCATTTTTTGCTTCAAGCATTTTGAGGGAGTCTCCCTCAACAGCTCTCTTTTTCAGATTATTTGTTGTGTTGAGAACCGCGTTCGCTGTTGCAACAGCAATAGTCCTTTCAAGCAGGTCCTGTGACATGAGCATCTCTATTAAATCTTTTGCCTTTGATCCTGCAAATGAGTCATTTCTGACCATGCATTGATTCGGCAGTTCTGTTCTGAATGTATACGCAACTCCTGCTGATTTGTTTTCCAGCATTACGCCCGTATATGTAAGGCCTGCTCGTACGTCAGTTACAGTTAAACATCCTGCCAGTTCAACTGCTCGTTCTTTCATGTTTTCGAGTATCATAGGGTTTCCTTCCTCTTCCCCTGACATTATTTATACAATCTGCATCAGGAAATGCAAAGATTTTTTGATGCAAAATTAGGATCACTGGTTACATTGAGCCCAAGTTTTCGAAGTCCCGCCTCATCCCCGGGTGATGGCATATGGGTTAAATGGACTTCACAGCCTTTAATATTTTTTAACCTGTCGACAGCTGTCTGTGCAGAGGGATTAAATGTGGCACTGATTGAAAGTGCAATAAGTGTCTCGTCAAGGTCAAGGCTGATATTCTTTCCAGAAAGAATCTCTTTTTTAAGATATCCAAGAGACTCGGTAATATTTGGAGGAAGAAGATGAATCTCTTCAGGAATTCCAGCAAGAAATTTTACAGCATTGAGAATAAGTGCAGATGATGCGTGCATTAAGTTGGAATTACTGCCGGTGATTATAGTTCCATCGCTAAGTTCCATGGCAGCACCACAGAAAATGTTATCGTGGCCTTTATTGTTTTCTTTTGCCTTTATTGCAATTTCGCGAGCTGGCATGACAGGTGGTCTGTCAGTTGGCTTTGCTTCGACTTCTTTCATGAGAAGCTCAGCTCTTTCCATGGTATCTTTTTCAACAAGCCCCATTGCATATTCGCAGGAGTAACGAAAATATCTACGGATTATTTCCTGATGAGATGCTTCCACCGTTACTGCATCATCAATAATACCAAAACCTGCACAATTAACGCCCATATCTGTTGGAGATTTGTAGAAAGATTCTTCTCCTGTGATTTTTTCAATAATTCTTTTCAGAAGCGGGAATGCGTCAACATCACGGTTGTAATTCACCGTTGATTCGCCATGTGCTTCAAGATGGAAATGGTCAAGAACATTGACATCTTTCATTTCGCAGGTTGCTGATTCATAGGCAACATTTACAAGATGTTTAAGGGGTAAATTCCAGATAGGAAAAGTTTCAAATTTTGCATAACCTGCCTTTACCCCTTTGAGGTTTTCATGGTAAAGCTGCGAAAGACAAGTGGCAAGCTTTCCACTTCCGGGACCCGGTCCAGTTACCACAACAACAGGTCGTTCAGTTTCAATATAGTCATTTTCTCCATATCCTTCAGCGCTTACAATCGTATCAACATCTGTTGGATAACCTTTTGTAAATTTGTGCGTGTAAACTTTTATTCCCCGGCGTTCAAGTTTATTTTTAAATGCCACAGCAGAAGGTTGCCCTTGAAAACGGGTAATGACAACAGCCCGAACCTTGATTCCCCGGTCATTGAAATCGTCAATCGTTCTCATGGCATCGACATCATAAGAAACACCAAAATCGGCACGCATCTTTTTCCTTTCAATATCTCCTGCATAGATACACATAATAATTTCTGCCTGATCCTTCAATTTATGAAGTAGTTTCATTTTTACATTTGGATCAAATCCCGGCAATAATCGTGATGCATGATAATCAAAAAGAATTTTTCCTCCAAACTCAAGATAGAGTTTATTATTGAACCTTTTTACCCTTTCGAGAATTGCCTCTGTTTGTTGTGTGAGATATTTTTCGTTATCGAATCCTGTTTTCCTGGTCATTGAAGTTACCTTTATGTTAGATGTTGAAATAAACTATACAAGAATGTGTTGAATAATTCTATTCAGAAAATGTGTCAACTAATTGTCGCAAAATAATGAAGCTTTGTGCTGCCGGTGTTTTCTTCAATAATTTAACTTTCCAGTGACATGATGCAGATTCTGTAAAGAGCTGCACTGTTTTATGTACTGGCTGGTGATGCTGGAGCTTACAGTATATATCAAGGCTGTCCGGTGCCATTTTAGAAAATTTCAGGCTCAAAAAAGACCGGACTGGTCAGATTTCCAGAAGAATATACTGGTCTATCTGAAAGTGTTTGAGAATCTGTTTAAGATATCTTTGCCGAACTGTGATATACACATCAGAACCGCTTTGAAGGATTTCCTGAAGAGAAGGAGAAAGTCCCTCTCCCCTTGTTTCCAGTTTCCCAACTTCATCGAGAAAGAATGGGGAATTCTCCGCTGTGGCTGCATCATGCATCACCTGGTTGGCAAAATTTAATGCCGATGTGGAAAAGCTGAAGTCACCCACCGTGCAGGCCTCTATCCAGTCAGGTGGGACCAGATTATGGCGCAGCGCAAGGGTTGTTTTCTCGCCAGAGGAGAGACGCAGGGCTTCATAGCCCTGGAATTCACCGTCTTTTATGATTTTAGGCATGACAATTCCCTCGCCTTTTTCCATCTCACCATAAATTTTGCGTATTTCCATGGTTTTTCCCTGACCCCGTTCTCCTGTTATAACGTGTATCATTCATTTCCCCGTATGATCAGCATCTATTTTTTTTTAAACAGCGAAAACCACCTCACACAAAACTACAACTGTTAAAATTTTTTCCTTGATTCTACATTAAATATGTAAACATTACTAGTAAGATATATATGTTTAATGTAGAGGTGAATGCAGTGTCAATCCCATAAAAGCATGCAGAATCCTCTTTGCCGCAGTCGGATACGGAAGCATCGCTCCGCTGATGGGCTTGAGTCTGCAGATCCATCAGAACCTGCGAATATTTGATTCCCTCATCGAACATCCTGTAGGAATCTGGTTCGGTAAAGTGGAGGCAGATAAAAATATGAAGGAGGCAAAGACGGTTGATAAAAAGCACAATATCTACATTCCTGAATTGGAGAAACCAACACAGGATATCACCGCAGAATTTGAAAGGAAGGAACTTGACCATTCAGGGGACTACCCCTTTGTTCTTCGGGCTGGACGGCAAATGAGATTTAACGCAAATACCCTGATGCGGGATCCCGCATGGATGAAGGGGCTTAGCGAGTCTGCGCGAAAAAAACAGGTAGTCATTCCACACGGCTTTGGCCTTGTGCACGAGGGAAAAACCTGCGGCATAAATGTAAATAAACTGGCGAAGAACACGAACAGGGACTTTCTTGCGGCGACACCGCTTCACCGTTATGCGCCCTGCCGGATAGAAACAATTTAAAAGAGGAAAAAAATGAAACAAGAAAACAAAACTATTATTAAAAATGAATTTTTCATCGCTGCAGTAGTTGCAGGATCACTCTGGGGATTGTGGGAGGTCCTTGGAAATGAATTTATCCGGAATAATTTTCTATCGCTACGCGCTGGACTGCTTACGGGAGGCGGATTTCTGATAATGGGACTCGCCCTGGGCCTGCTGAAAAGGCCGGCATTGCCCCTCGCTATTGCATTTGTTGCGGCTCTTTCAAAGCAGATCATCGTTCCTGTTACAGGATGTTCCCCTCTGTGCAGTGCGAATTCATGTCTTGCCCTGATGCTTATGGGAGGAATCCTCTCAGGAGCATCTATATTGATGAAACCGCAGGTTCAGGAACCTGGTCGTCTCAAAGCAGTTGCAGTCGGTTTTACTGTACCGTTCCTTGCGGCATCGGTCTTCTACTTCGGGGGAATGAGACTCGCACCATGCCCCTATCTGTTGACCTATAACACAGCAGGGGGATTTCTGAATTTCATGATGAACGAGGGACTGGCCTGGTCACTTATTTCAGCCCTGACTTTCCCTGCCGGATTATATGCAGGATACCGTGCCGCGGCTGCTTACCGGAACTTTGTCACTCTTCGTACGCGTCTTTACTATGGTGTATCCCTTGCAGTGACTGTTTTATCGATAACGATGATCGTTGTTTTTTACGGCCTCTCGTAATTTACAGGAAGGATGGCATTGATATGATTGAAACGGCAATACTCGATTGTACCTTTGAGCAGTATCTTGAGATGATACGGTCCTTTCATGGCAGTACCGCACCGGGCATGATCGCGGGAGGATTCATGATCGACTGCGCCACTAAAAATCTGCCAGATGGAGAGTTCTTCGATGTTCTATGCGAGACCCGGCACTGTCTGGCAGACGCAGTACAACTGCTGACTCCCTGTACTGTGGGGAACGGCTGGCTTAAGATTTCAGAAACAGGACGGTTTTCTCTCACCTTCTATAACAAGTTCAATGGAGAGGGGGTTCGGATCTATATAGATCCGGTAAAACTTGATAAATATCCTGAAGTCAGATGCTGGTTTCTCCAGGAGAAGGATAAACCCGATCAGGATCTCAAGGCGATACTTGACGAATTCGTAAAGGCCGGCCACGATCTCTATGGTACGGAAAGAGTCACTCTAAAAGATGAATACATTTCGAGTAGGAAAAGGAAGAAAACAGAATCCTTTCAATGCCGGCACTGTGGAGAGTCATTCAAATCTGATGAATATGCGGATATCTGTCCGGTCTGTCTGGGATCAGGCCCCTATGTGCCCAGATGACCATAACCGGGGAGGAGTAAAGTTTTCCTCCCCGGCTGTCTGATAGATTATCCTGATTTATTATTTGTTACAGATGGAAAGGGTTTCTCTCAGCATTCGGATTGCCTCAGGGTCTTTTTTGTTTTGACAATAGGCTGAACCTTCATACTTCATAGCCTTTTCACAGTAGGTTGGGGCGGCCCCGTTTTTTACGATATAATTGTGGTAGCTTTTTGACCAGCCGAGAAGACTGCGGGGACTGCTTTTTAACTGGTACTCTGAGTTACTACAGTCGACCAGGTCACCGGTAAGGGGAATGGCGGGTTTTTTGGCTGCTGCCCCACCGACGGGAATCTTTGAAACAAGCTTACATTTACTGTTTCTGCTGCAATAACCGGAATAACATTTTTTGTTTTTTGATGAACAGCATTCCGCGTCATCGATTTCCCATTTTTTACTTCCAGTTGAGTGAAACCCTATCCTGAAGTAAGAATAACAATCATAGGTATATATATAATCTTTATCGTGATAGCCCTCTGAACGGGGAACAAGGTGTTCTTTTACAGAATGGACAACAAACCATGTGTCAAGTCCGCTTTTACTGGTGTTCTCCTGGCGGATAAAATCAAATTTTTTAAAACCAGTGATTTTGAAGTTTGAATTTTTTTTCAGATATGCCTGAATAAGTGGTTTCGCGGTCTTCCAGTCAATAGTAGTGACCTTACTTCGTGTGCCTAGTTTTTTACAGACTTTTTCATAGACACAGGGCTGCTTTTTCCCGCTCACCATGCAGTCGTTTGAGTTAATTTCCCAGGCTCCATTTTTTTTCCTGATATTTGAAGTCATGTTGCATCGCCACAGGTCTGCAATATTTTTATGCTCCTCTCCGGCAATTACTTCTACCTCAGTAACTACATCATACACTGGCATGCAGAAATTATATGTACCTTTCTTTTCTTTAACTGATATTTTGAGTGCCTTTGCTTTATAGGTCTGGTAGCCAGATTTTTCAGTCAGATTTTTATTAATGAGATTAGTAATGGTATTGTCGTCCAGACCTGGCAGTTTCTTTGTCGGCTTATTAAGAAATTTATGATCCCATATTGCTATTTGTGCAAAGGAGAGCTGTCGGCCATTTTTTCGGTACCAGACTTCCCATGTGTATTTGACCTTCAGTCCGCATTCGGTGAAGAGGTTATACACCGCAACCTTTCTGGCATGATAGTAGACCCGTACTAAACCTTCCATCCTGGAAAAATTTCTTGGGTTTCCAAGGTATTGAATTTTTAGCAGTTTTCGATTTTTTGGGAGTTCATAAACTTTTTTAAAATCAGAAATCACCTTACCGGGGGTAATGGCGGCTTCTGCTCTTATGCCTGCAGACAGCATAAACGCTGTAGTGATAAAACTTATTATTAAAATGTTTGTCCACTTCATTGTTTAACCTCTCCGTGTTTTTGTTTGATATCGGGAACTGTACTGAGCGTAGGGTAGCCTTCTATTCATAATTTTATAATGGACTTTGAGTACCCCGTATATAGAGTACTCGAAGTGCTGTAATAATCAATAATTTTTTTCTTTCGTTGAGAGTAATAAATGTGGTTATATTGGATTTCTAATCCCTTATAGAGCAAAAAAGAGTATTTACTTCTTTTTTTATGAAACAGCCTGTTATCTTATAATATGAAAATTCAACTCTCCCTGTTTTAACGCTGATTATTTTATGTGCCGATTGACTGATAAAAGGGTTCAGGGATATTAATAAAAAATAATCCCATCCATTATTTCTTCTTGCTATATCTTAAAAATTGTAAAATATTCTTCATTATGAAAGAAGTATATCCTGATATTTATCAAATCACCATAAAAGGTTTTCTCTCCAGGCTCCGACCGGAGGTCAATGTATTTGTTATTGCCGGTCCTGATGGTCTGGTTTTTGATGCAGGCTTCGGGACCCGTGGTGTTGGTCGTTTTGTTGTTTCAGAGATAAAAAAGATCGAAAAGCTTTACCGGGACAGGGGCAGGGAATTCAAGCTGGAAAGAGTCATGACAAGTCACAGTCATGGTGACCACTATCCCGGTATGGTGTACCTGCGGAAAAAACTGGGTTTGAAAATTATAGTAACGGATAAAATTGCCGAAAGCATCAGTCATCGAAAAAGATACCGCAAAAAATATGAACGTAACCAGCCTGTTGAATGGTATACCAGTTATAGCTTTATTAGAACAGTTTTCCGAAAAGGTACCATGCTGATTGTTCGTTTTTTGTTTCATATGCTTTTTGGTTTTAAATTTATAAAGGACCCTGACATCATTCTTTCTGACACGGGAAGTATTACGATCAATGGTGCATCCTGGCAGATAATTCCCGCGCCTGGTCATGCCATGGATCATATTCATCTTTATAACAAAGAAGCCGGTTTGATGTTTGTGGGCGACAATGTGCTCAGGGGCGTAACTCCATGGCTTGGGCCGCCTGAATCTGACCTTCGGGATTATCTTGGCTCGTTAGAGGCGATACTCAATACAAAGGGTCTCGCAATCCTGTTGTGCGGACATGGAAGCATTGTGACAGAACCGTATAAAAGGGTCACGAGGCTGAGAAGGTACCGTCTCGACAGGGTGGATGATTTATATGACATTGTCTCTGGAAGCGGCCCCGAAGGCATTACCTTCAACGAAATAGTTAATACTGTGTATATGAACGAGTCAGGTTTTAAAAAAAATATGGGCAGCGGATGGATCGCCATTACCCTGAAACATCTCGAGCGTGAAGGGAAAATAAAATGGAAATTATCGGGAAAAAAAATCAGGCTCTATCACTCAGGTGAGTTCATAACATGAGTTTATTGTGCTTAATGTAATATTTTTTTGGGTGGGGAAGTTTACTTCCCCTTAATAATATCAACTACCTGACGGACATCCTGAGCGTTGTCTTTATTGATGACAAGAATCTTGTCGCCCGCCTGAACAACAATGACATTTTCAAGCCCCACGAGAGCGACTTTACTTCCTTCAGAAAAAACAGAACAGCTGCTGCTGTTTACGAAAATTGCATTCTCCGGGGATGGAGAGCGGTTTCCTTTCTGGTCAGCCTGTAAGATATCATCGGTGGCTTTCCAGCTGCCGAGATCAGCCCATCCAAATTCCGCGGGAATAACAACACGGTTTTCGGCTGTTTCAAGTATTCCCTTATCTATTGACACTGATTTGACAGTATTAAAAATCGTTTCTTTTATCTTCCATGTATCTTTATCATCTTTAAGAAGCTTTTCAGGTGAAAGATTTTGAAAGGAAGAAAAGGCCTCTACCATTTCAGGAAGATGCTTTTTAAAGGCATCAATTATAGTACTGACTTTAAAGGCGATGATGCCGCTGTTCCAGAAGTATCTTCCGCTGGCGAGATAGCTTTCTGCAGTCACCAGGTCTGGTTTTTCAACGAACTGGTCAACCGGAAGTACTGCGCCGCTGCTGCCGTCTTCTGCTTTAATGTAACCGTACCCTGTTTCCGGGTAGGTTGGTTTTATGCCGATGGTGACGAGATTTTCTTTGCCCGCTTCGGTAACCGCCAGTTTCAGGATGCTGCGAAAGGCCTTTTCGTCAAGAATATGATGATCTGCGGGAAGAACGATCATTATTCCCTGGGGATCCCGTTTCTCCAGGAAGAGAGCCCCGTAGAGGACCGCTGCCGCAGTGTTGCGGGGTCGTGGTTCGCACAGGACCGATCCCCTGATGCCGCATCGCTTCAGCTCTTCTGTAGAGAGATCACGGTACCGGTGGGAAGTTACGATAAGGCAATCCTCAGGATTGAGGCCTTCGAGGCGCTTGATGGTGCCTTCCAGGAGGGATCCCTGGCCCGAGAGATTATGAAACTGTTTCGGTTTTTCTTCACGGCTTAAGGGCCAGAGGCGTGTCCCCGCCCCGCCGGCCATAATTACAGGATATAAATTCATGACTGCCTTCACTTCCTTATCAATATACTTTAAATGATCCGGTGATCTTTATTGATTATAGCGGAAAATCCGTCAATCAGTTTGCTGAAAAGGGTCGATAGAGGCATAGCAGCTATTAATTTTATTTTACTGATTAATTTCATGTTTTTATACATTAATATCTTGACAGATATGGGCGCAATATTAGGTATATACCTTCACTTATAACCCCAATTTAAGTGCTTCATCATTTTCGGCCGGTACTATCACTAAGGACGAGAGAGGACATATCAATGAATACTGTGCAAAAAACATATTCTATGACAGCATCTGAGATCGACAAGAAATGGCTCATTGTTGATGCTGAAGGCAAGGTGCTTGGACGCCTGGCAACGGAAATTGCTCTGTTGCTGCGGGGAAAGCATAAGCCGTCATTTACTCCCCATCTTGACATGGGAGATTATGTTGTTGTAATCAATGCGGAAAAAATAGTTTTAACCGGGAACAAGGCTGAAGACAAAGAATACTTCAAGCATACTGAATATCCCGGCGGTAAGAGATTTATCAATATCAAGAAATTTCTCGCTGAAAAGCCTGAGTTCGTAATTGAACATGCGGTAAAGGGCATGCTGCCCAAGAACAAGCTGAACAACAAAATCATGAAAAACCTGAAGGTTTATGCGGGAAGTGAGCATCCTCATGAAGCACAAAAGCCTGAAACGGTTGAGATTACGAGTTAAGGAAAAGGAGAATATATATGGCTGATCGATATTACGCAACAGGACGAAGAAAAACCTCTGTAGCCCGTGTCTGGGTCAAACCAGGTTCCGGTAACATTGTGGTCAACAAACAGCCCATTAATGAATATTTCCGACGAGGAACCCTTGAGCTGATAGTCCGTCAACCCCTCGAGTACGTTGGGCAGATTGATAATTTTGATATATACGCCAATGTCTCTGGCGGCGGCTGGTCAGGACAGGCGGGTGCTATGAAAATGGCTATTGCCCGATGCCTTGTTCAGGTTGATGAAAAGCATAAGCAGCCTCTTCGCAAAGGTGGATTCCTTACACGGGATGCCCGTGAGGTTGAACGTAAGAAGCCTGGTCAGAAGAAAGCTCGTAAAAAATTCCAGTTTTCAAAACGTTAAGAGTATATTTATATATACCAAAAAAAAGAGAGTCCCTTTCGGGACTCTCTTTTTTTTGGTATAAACCATGACACTAATAGTTGCATCATGGAAATTGTCTTGACACTAATTATTCGTGTGGTACCTTGAAAAGTTGTTTAAATCGTGTAGGGGCATCATCATGCAAATATTGAACCCGATTCAAAGTACCAATAAAGTTGTTCTTATTATCAACTGGCTTCTTGATACTTTTCTTATCCTTGGATATATTGGTGAATACTTCAAGGGGGGGCGTTCTCTTGAATTTGTTGTAATTTTTATCACTATTATTGTAGTCCCCATGATGGCAGCTACATTGATTTACCGCAGAGAGCCAGGTAATACTAATATTAAAATAATTACACTGGTGAGCTATTTTATTCTCTATGTGTTTGTTATGTTTACTTCTACAAGAACATTGGTGTATGTATATCTTTTTCCAATCTTAGCCATGTATATACTCTATTTTAATTTAAAGTTAATGATATATTCCTGCGGTATTATTACATTCATGAATATTATTCGAGTGGCATGGCTTACAGGATATCATGGTTTGACCTCAAAGATTATTACTACTGATTATACCATTCAGATTTCTTCAGTTATTCTTTACAGCGCATCATTGATTATTGCGACAAAGCTTTCAAATAAATTCAATGATGAAAAACTGGTAAGTATTGAAGAGGAAAAGAACAAACAGGGGATGATTTTACTCGATGTCTTGAAAATTGCATCAGTCCTCGATGAAAATTCTAAAAGGGTCTACGCTTTTGTGGATGACCTTGTTGAGTCTACAGAGAAGGTAACAGTGGCAGTCGATAAAATTTCCAGTGGTGCGGATAATACTGCAACAAGTATTCAGGATCAGACAAAGCTGACCTATGAAATTCAAAATATTATTGAGGACACTTCCTCTCTTTCAGAAAAGATGGATAAAATATCCGGGGAAACAGCCAGTTCTGTAAAAGAAGGTATTGATATTGTTAATAATCTTGAATCAAAAACGGCTGCTGTAAATATAAGCAACGATAATGCGTATAACACCATGGTTCTTCTTACTGAAAAGTCGGTTGAAATACAGAATGTTACTGCCCTTATTACAGGAATATCAGAACAGACAAATCTTCTTGCTCTTAATGCGGCGATAGAAGCTGCACGGGCCGGGGAAGCCGGAAGAGGATTTGCAGTAGTAGCAGATGAGATCGGAAAACTGGCTCTTCAGAGTCAGGATTCTGCTAAAGAAATAGAATCAATATTAATGGAGCTTCGTCAAATGGCTGACGAATCTGTGCAGGTTGTTAGCGGCCTTAAAGAAGTTAATAGCGAACAGAATGCCTTAATAACAGAAACAAGGAAATCATTTGATGCTATTGCGGGTAAAATAGAAGAAGTAAATGAAAATGTAAACCTGGTAAACGGGAGGATCAATGATATCCTGTCTTCAAATAACCAGATTGTTGAAAAGATAAACAGCATTTCAGAGGTGAGTCAACAGCCTAATGATCTAACCAGAGATGCTATGCAAACGACTCGGAGTAATATCGAAAGGGCCAAGGGAGCGAAAAAGCTGGTTAATGAGCTGATCGAAACATCACAGGGAATGAATAAATATATCTCTTGAAAAAAGATGTTTTCAAAATAATAAAAATATACTTACAAATAAAAAAAAGAGAGTGCCGGAAGGGACTCTCTTTTTTTTGTCAAAAATATTGAAATACTTGTATTATAGTTTTACGTCACAGTTCTTCCAGCCCCAATGGGAATTTGAAGGAGTACTTGCTGAGCTGCATTTTTTCTTAAACCACTGCTTTGCTTTTTCTTTAGTGCTGGAACTGTTGCAATCAGATGCGCATACAACTGCTTTAATGTTTGCGTTTCCGCCACAGACCATATTAAAGTGGCACTTTGAACCGGCACACACTTCGCTGTCAGTTGAATTGATCAGGAGAAATGCTCCCATAATAAGAATTAGAACTGAAAGAATTATTACTGGTTTTTTCATGAAAAAGCCCTCCAGAATTTATTTAAAATTATAGTCTTTATATGGTTATTGTTTGGTGTCAATATTTTAACTTAATTTTAAATAGTTTATTATTGAAAAGAAATTGGATAACAGCTTTATCCGGAATTTATATTTCTTCTTGAGGCATTATTATGGAAATTGCTTTATTACTAATTCCGGCTGAAGGGGTTTTCTTCCATTAAAATTTAGTTTTATAAGGCTGGATCCTCGCCTTGATGCTATATGTGAAACCCGGTATTGCTGAGTCAGATTCTCGTATTATCAAAATCATCATTTTGTCGGGTTTTGCTTCGGCAACCTATGGGTTCGGCGCTGTGGCCATGGCAATAATTTTAAATGGCTTTAACAGGCTGAATTTTTAAAGATTTTCCCCTGAAGAGGTCACTCAAGATCATTTAATTGTTGATGAGGCTGGAAGTATCAGTTAAAATAAGAGAAAGCTGTTTTTTTTTGAAGTAAATGATACAGTGATACAGAAAGCAGGATCTGATTTTCTAAAGTAAAACAGATAAAAATGCAATAATTACTAATATACAAGGATGTATTTTCTATGGAATACCTGATTAATCATGTTAATATATATATGCTCCCACCAACATTATCACTTGTTATCGGAATTGTAATCGCTTCTCTTTCCCTGATAAAAGGAAAGTTAAAAAAGGAAAACATTTTATTTGCTTTAGTGGTAACCTGGATAAATTTTTTGCCTCCAGTTTTCATTCTTCATCACCTGCTCTGGGGACAGGTGGATTTAGTTTTAAAAATTGAAAGAATAGTTCACTTTTTCTATGTATATCTGCCCTTTATTCTTTTCTTCTATGTTCACAATGTATATATCCGGATCAGGAAAACAGTAATTTTTTCTTTTTTTCTTAGTATGTTTTTGTCTTTTACGACATGCACAGATTATTATTTTACAGGTTTGTATACCTATAACTGGGGATATATTGCAAAGGGTGGGCCTGCTTTAGATATTTTTGGTGCCTATGTGATGTTTTCACTTATATATTCTCTCTTTATGTTTGTAAAGTTATATAAAAATGAGACTGACACCACGATTAAAATAAAAATACGGTATATAATATTTTCTATTTTCATGATTGGTGTTCTGACCCTGTGTAATGTGCCGGCAATGAATGGGATTGATTTTTATCCCCTGGGAAATTTAATGTTTATCCCTTTGATGATTCTTGCCTATGGAGTATTAAAACATCGTATTATGGATGTGAAGAGTATCCTTCATGTGACATTGATATGGGCTGTCACATCATCTCTTATAATAATCCCCAATATAATTATATATTTTTTCCTTAAACCTTATTTATCATTAATGACTCATGTGGGATTCTTCACCGTATTATTAATCTGGTTTCTTCTCAATCATATTTATATTAATAAGAATCAGCCTAAAATTGATCAGCTTTTTAATAAGCATAAATTTAATTTACACACTGTTGAAACAGCCTTCATTGATAATATTTCAATTTTACAAAATCTTAAAGGTACAATAGAAGAATTTCTGGAAGTAATTACAAAAACACTCGGATTTTCCAGAGCGCAGCTAGTTCTTC
>CAZPEK010000002.1:0-14024 GCA_964585555.1 uncultured Leptospirales bacterium
GGAAAAAGAATACGACGATCAGGTCTACGAAGACGAATATTACGAAGAAAACTATGACGAAGAAGAACTTGAAGATGAACATGATTCTGATTCTGAAAAAAAAGTAAAAAGTGACGATGATGACGAGATAGAAGAAAAACATATTCATGTCAGCTTCGTCTGCGAAGACTGCGACTACCGCTGGGATGATGTCATTGTAAAAATCAAGGGGGGTAACCTCGAAGATGAAGGAGATGACGATTACGCTGACGTGGCGTGTCCCATGTGCGGCTCGGTGAATGTTGAACAGATATGAGTGATCATATCACGATTAAGGGAGCCCGCGAGCATAACCTTAAAAACATTTCTCTTGAAATTCCCCGTGATAAGCTGGTGGTCATCACCGGTCTTTCCGGTTCAGGTAAATCTTCCCTGGCCTTTGATACTATTTACGCTGAAGGCCAGCGGCGCTATGTAGAGTCCCTTTCAGCCTATGCCAGGCAGTTTCTCGGGCTGATGGAAAAACCTGATGTTGATTATATAGATGGTCTCTCACCGGCTATTTCAATCGAACAGAAAACTACTCACCGTAACCCCCGCTCAACCGTCGGTACGGTTACTGAAATATATGATTACTTCAGGCTTCTCTATGCCCGCATCGGGATTCCCTACTGTCACCAGTGCGGGAAAAAGATATCATCTCAGTCTGTTGATCAGATCGTTGAATCACTCATGACCCTTCGAAGCGGAACAAAGCTTCAGATACTTGCCCCCATTGTGCGGGGAAGAAAAGGCGAGCACCAGGAAAAACTTGAAGAGGCACGCCGCCAGGGATTTGTCCGGGTCAGGATCGACGGCGGACTGCGGACTCTCGATGAAGAGATATCCCTTGAAAAAAATAAAAAGCATACCATAGAAATTATTGTAGACCGGATTGCCATTAAAGACGGGATCAGGCCCCGCCTTACCGATTCGGTTGAGACGGCCCTCGATATCGCCGATGGCCTGCTGCTGGTTCTTTTAAAAGATGAAGAAAAGGTTTTTTCCACCCAGCTTTCATGTCCCGATTGTCATATTTCAATCCCTGAGCTTTCTCCCCGGATGTTTTCTTTTAACAGTCCCTACGGTGCCTGTGAGACCTGCGGAGGGCTGGGTTTTATTATGCGCTTTGATCCTGACCGGGTGGTTCGGGATCCTGAAAAATCTTTATACGACGGTGTGCTTGAGGTCTGGGGAAAAACTACCAGTTACTGGTATATTGAACAGATTCAATCCCTGGAGCGCGCTCTGAAATTTGACGGCCACACTCCCTGGAAAGATCTTCCCAAAAAGGTGAAGGAAGTTATTCTTCACGGCTCAGGGGGAAAACAGGTCGATTTTAACATCAAGCGGCCTAATTCTGAATACAGGTTTACCCGGGCCTTTGAAGGAGTGCTGCCTAACCTTGAGCGGCGCTACCGTGAGACCAAATCCGATGAGATGCGCCAATGGATGGAAGGCTACATGGCCAACCAGGTCTGTGAATCCTGCGAAGGAAGGCGTCTCCGTCCTGAATCCCTTGCCGTCAGGGTGGCTGACAGGTCAATTGACCAGATAACCGCCATGAGCATCAGGGAGAGCCATTCATTTTTTTCAGAAATTAAACTCAATCAGACAGAAGAAAAAATTTCAAAGCAGGTGCTTAAAGAAATCCGTACCCGTCTCAAGTTTCTCGATGATGTGGGTATCGACTACCTGACCCTGGATCGTACCGCCGGCACCCTTTCAGGAGGGGAGTCCCAGAGGATACGCCTCGCCACCCAGATCGGTTCGGCCCTCATGGGTGTTCTCTATGTGCTTGATGAACCGAGCATCGGGCTGCACCAGCGGGATAACCAGAAGCTCCTTGCTACCCTTAAGCATATGCGCGACCTGGGCAACACGGTGATTGTTGTTGAGCATGATGAAGAAACCATTGAAGAGGCAGATTACGTTGTCGACCTGGGCCCCGGCGCCGGTGTTCACGGGGGTTACATTGTCTGCACCGGCACGCCGGAAGAAATTTCAAAATGTGAAAAATCTCCCACCGGGGATTATCTCTCGGGAAGAAAAAGCATTCCGATTCCTGAAGCCCGACGCGAGCCGAAAGGTTTTATCGAAGTGAAGGGTGCCCGTGAGCATAACCTGAAAAATATTAATGTACGGTTTCCATTGGGTACCTTTACGACCGTAACCGGTGTTTCCGGTTCAGGCAAATCGACTCTTACTGTTGAAATTCTTTATAAGGCCCTTTCTAATATCCTGATGCGTTCAAAAGAGTATCCCGGGGATTTTGATAAAATAGAGGGTCTTGAAAATATCGATAAGGTTATTGATATCGACCAGTCTCCCATTGGCCGAACCCCCCGGTCTAACCCTGCCACCTATACAGGCCTCTTTACGCCGATACGCGAGCTCTTTGCAAAACTTCCCGAATCAAAGGTAAGGGGCTACAAACCGGGACGGTTCTCCTTCAACGTTTCCGGTGGGCGCTGTGAATCATGCCAGGGTGACGGGGTTAAGAAAATCGAGATGCATTTTTTACCCGATGTTTATATAACCTGCGAGGTTTGCAAGGGGCGGCGCTACAATCATGAAACCCTGGAGGTTCGCTACAGGGGTAAAAATATTTATGAGATCCTTGATATGACGGTCGAAGAGGCTCTTGATTTTTTTGAAAGCATCCCGGCGGCAAAGAATCGTCTTGATACCCTGAACCGGGTGGGTCTCGGATATATTAAGCTCGGTCAGCAGGCCACAACCCTATCCGGTGGAGAGGCCCAGCGGGTGAAGCTGGCAACTGAGCTTTCAAAGCGGGCCACGGGAAAGACCCTCTATATTCTCGATGAACCGACTACGGGGCTTCACTTTGCCGATATCCAAAAGCTGATAGAAGTTTTAAATGACCTGGTTGATAAGGGAAACAGTATTATTGTCATTGAGCATAATCTTGATGTTATTAAAACAGCAGACTGGATAATTGACCTGGGCCCTGAAGGGGGTGATAGTGGGGGGGAAGTTCTTGCTGAAGGCACCCCTGAAGATGTTGTTAAGGTTAAGGCATCGTACACCGGCCAATATTTAAAGAAAGCCCTGAAAGGGAAGAAATAAGTCATTCTGCCCCTTTTTTTACAGCCCGGGGTTTATACCCCGGGCTGTAAAAAAAGGGGTCTGGAGAACTGGTTTTCATATGTGCTGTTAGAAAGATTATAATATGATTAAACAATTTTCTTTATACGGTTTTTTGAAGAACATGCAGTTCTTTGAACCTTTCTTTATTCTTTATCTCCTGGATATGGGGCTTAACTATTTCCAGATTGGCCTTATTATTTCTTTCCGTTCAATCTGCATAAATATCATGGAAATACCAAGTGGAGCAATTGCTGATATTTACGGTAGAAAAAATGCAATGATCATCTCATTTCTTAACTATATTTTTTCTTTTATAATTTTCACCTTTACTGCCAACATAATGCTTCTTCTTTGCGCAGTATTCTTTTTTTCGATTGGAGAAGCTTTTCGCACCGGTACACATAAAGCAATTATTTTTCACTGGTTAAAAGAGAATAATCTGACAGACCGTAAAACCGAGGTTTACGGGTATACAAGGTCATGGTCAAAAAAAGGAAGTGCCCTTTCAGTATTGATTTCTGCGTCAATAGTAATTTTTTCATCGGGTTATAGATGGATTTTTCTTTTTTCAATAATCCCCTATCTGATTGGTATTTTTAACATATACCGGTATCCTTCATATCTAAATTTTAAAAGCGATGAAGAAAAGTCGCTTAAGTTTATATTTAATCATCTCTATAACAGTTTTAAAATTATTTTTAAACGTAATAGTTTAAAACGGCTGATTATTTATACCAGCGGGTTTGAGGGGGTATTTAATGTGGCAAAAGAATATTTCCAGCCAATACTGAAATCCCAGGCTCTCCTGATCGCGCCATTGCTGGCTCTTGAGGGAGAAAAAAGTACAGCAATTGTTATCGCAATTGCCTATTTTATTCTAAATATTGTTTCTTCTATGAGTTCTAAAAATTCACATAAAGTTGAAAAATATTTTTCCTCTTCAAAAAGAACTGTTCTTTTCCTGCTGTTTTCAGGAGTAATAATTTTACTGATATCCTCTTTGTCGATATATTATAAAATCTATATTATTGCGATTGCTGGTTTTATTTTATTCCATGTTCTACAAAATATATGGCGACCCTTTATTGTTGCTCAATACGGTGATCTTGCTGATGCAGATAAACAGGCTACAATTTTATCAATTGAATCTCAATCAAAAAGTGGAGGAGTTTTAATTTTGGCCCCTGCTGCAGGTTTTATTGCTGATACCTGTTCTATCCATGCCGCTATTTTTATGCTTGCAATTATTCTATTTTTTATTCAAATCTATGCATCAGGTCAAAAAGAAATTTCAGCATAAGATGAAGAAAAAAAACAAAATTAAAAATATTTCAGTAAAGAGAAAACAATGGGAAAACCATGGTGATATAAAACGCTATAGTATTGATGAAATACAGTCCCGTTTTACGAGACTTCGAAACCGATTGTTTTTGCCCTCCTATCTGCTTCAGATTAAGAAGCTCATTATCGGAAGCCTTACTGGTGGGAATAAAGTATCACTGATTCATAACGGTGACCAGTGTTATGAACAGTTTATCAAGGCGATACGTTCGGCAGCAGTAAGTATTAACCTCGAAACATTTATCTTCAACAGTGATGAAGTGGGATGGGAAATAGCACGCCTGCTTGCGGAAAAATCTAAGAAGGGAGTAGAGGTAAATGTAATATATGACGCCTGGGGATGTCGGCTGACATCACCGTCCTTATTTTCATTTTTAGCTGAAAATGGTATTGAAGTAATTAAATACCATCCCTTCTGGCCATGGAGAAAATACTGGAATCCTTTCCAGCGTGATCATCGAAAGATTCTTGTGGTTGATGGAAAAACAGCATTTGTGGGTGGAATTAATATTGGAAAGGAATATGCGGGGGAAAAATTTAATGGCGAAGGATGGCGGGATTCTCATTTAAGAATCGATGGTCCGGCTGTTAAATACATTCAGTTTTATTTTATTGAGATTTGGTACAGAAACGGGGGAGCGATTCTTGATCAGTTTCGTTATTTCCCTGCAATACGCTCAGTAGGAAAAAAATTGATAATAGTGCTTGGTTCAAAAACACGGAAAAAAGTTCGTCCAATCAATGAATCTTACCTGTCTGCTATTAATTGCGCAGGAAATTCAATATTTATTACCAATGCTTATTTCGTTCCCACTCAAAATATAAACAGGGCCCTGATACATGCTGCCAGACGTGGTGTTGATGTCCGACTGATGCTGCCTGAAAAATCAGATGTCCCTCCTGTGCGATACGCGAGCAGATATAAATATAAGAAATATTTAAAAAATGGCATACGTATTTATGAATATAAAAAATTTGTTCTGCATGCGAAAACTGCAGTAATAGATGGAATATGGTCTACTGTGGGTTCTACAAATCTTGACGGACTTAGTTTTAAAAAAAATCTCGAGATAAATGTTGTAGTCCTTGATCAGCTTTTTGGTGAAGAGATGGAAAGGGCTTTTTGTAATGATATCGAGGTGAGCAATGAACTGACCTTTGACCAGTGGGAAAAGCGTTCGTTTTTAAATTATATTCTTGAATGGTTTTGGTACCATTTTAGAAATTATATGTAGCTGTCGGTAATATGCAATAATTAAAATGTTGATACCAGTAACTGAAAATATCTGCATAATGAAAGTTACAGAGAAGGTACTATGGTGTATGTATTAAAGAGGATTATTAATTTTTTTTTGGTAGTATCGCAATACTCTCCTTTTGCCCTGATCTGGATGCTAAAGGCCTTTCTTGTAGACTGGCCATTAAGGATATGGTCTTTTTCTCAATTACCCAAAACAGCAGAGGAGATGGGACTTGTTTATATAAAATCTGATTACATAAAGGAATTCGGAACTATAAAGGGAAATATAAATGGATATGGAATTGAAGCAAAACCAGATGATCATATGGTTTCTTTTATTAAAATCACTGCAAAAAATAAGGAAAACAATTTGAATATTTCACTTGATAAACCATCTATGAGAAATAAAAAAAATATCGGTGATTTTAAAACACTAAACTGGAGATTCAACTGGACATTTAAAACAAAAAGAGCACATGTGAAATTAATTGAACAACTATCAGGACAAAACGATTTTTTTGATTTTCTTGTGGATTTTTACATGGAATGGATGTTCAAACTTGATACGCTATTTGTTGATCATGGAGAGGTCTATTGTAAATTTAGATATGGCTTCAACTTTTTCCCATATATTCCGGTCAATAAATTCGAGGATATAGTAAACCAGTTGGTTGTAATAGCTGAAAAGTATGATGAGCTTCTCACTGGATAATTCTTTTAAAATCATGGATGTCCGGTTGTTTTTAAGAGTTAACCCGTTTAAAAAAGTTGGCAGTTATTATGATTAAAAAAATATCAGAAACCATATCAGCGCTCTTCACCGAGGAGGGCTTTACCTCGGGCAACTCTATCCTTGTTGAGGACGATGTACGGCTCATGGTAGACAGCGCATGTGGTCGTGTGCTTGCCCAGGCCTCTCCTGATACTGTTGATATTCTTCTCAACTCACATCACCATGTTGATCATATGGGAGGAAACGACTTTTTCCCCCGGGCGCGGATTATGGCCCATCCAGTGGAAAAGGAGTCTATGACCCATCCTGAACGGCTCAGCGCAACGGAGTTTTGGGATGAGCTGATGGACAGTCCGAATATACTGCATCAGCCTGAAATTGCGGGACAGCGAAACCGTTTCTTTGATCCCTGGCCGGTTCATGAAGACCTTTATCCCGGACAGGTTATCGACTGCGGAAAAACCAGTGTGGCCGTGATTCATACTCCGGGACACACAGCCGGGCACTGCTCATTTCATTTTCTTGAAGATAATATTGTTTTCGCCGCGGATATCTGCCTCACCAGGGTTGGCCCCTGGTATGGCGGGGCTGATTCTGATATTGACCAGTTTCTTAAATCCATTGATCTAATTATTGGAATGAAACCTGCCGTACTTTTGACAGGACATTTGAATAGTCCTGTTAAGGGAAATGAAATCCCTGCCAGGCTCAGAGCCTATCGTGAGAAGATACTTAAAAGAGATGATCGGATTCTTGAACTTTTAAAAGAAAGGTCGCAGACCGTACATGAACTGGCGGATCATTTTATAATTTATCCTGACCATCCTTCTTCTTTTGTTGAATACTGGGAAAAAAGTAATATTATGGTTCACTGCAGGCGGCTCATGGGGCTGGGTGAAATTTCCATGAATGATGATCGCTATTTTATTCCATGAGTTGAAAGTCTGCTATCATGCCAGGTTCTATGCGCCGTTATATTTCTTAACAAAGAACAACTGGAAAATAATTATGATTATAGCTTGATTAAAGATTGTCCATTTAGTGAACATTCTAACAAAATTAGAACAAATTAAAGGTAAAGTGTTGTGAGAATTTTTATTTTCAAAGTTGGTTTTTTGGTAACTCTACTATTTATATTTGCAATGTCCCTTCCTTTATATTCTGAATCCGGTCAAACGCGTATTGCTGTTTTGAACTTTAAGGCTAATAACACGTCAAAATTTTCAGCTATAGCGATTTCAGAATTCATCAGTGTTGATATGACTAAGAAGAAAGAAATAACAATTATTGAGAGGAGCCAGATCGGGGCCATACTTAACGAACAGGGATTTCAGCAGACGGGATGCACTGACCAGTCCTGTGCTGTTGCGATGGGAAAAATTTTATCAGCTAGAAAGATCATTATCGGCACTCTTAACAAAACTGGAAATGTCTATGTTATTACAGGAAAAGTTGTGGATGTGGAAACGGGCCGTGTCGATGCTGCTGAAACAGAGAGGTGCACCAAAGAAGATGATTTCGCCCCGGCGTCAAAAATACTGGCAATCAAAATGACCAATAAAATTGCCGGTACCGGATATTCCCTGCCAGTTCGTACTTATCGGCAGGATGAAGAGAGAAATAAATTCTTCATGGGCATGATGTATCAATTTGGTCTGTATCCCGGATATAAAATGCCAGCCCTGGTATATGATTCTTCAGAAGGCATCTATAAGTTCGGCGGTAAAGGGGCAGAGGTGTTCACCCATTCTCTTGTCATGTCAGCCGGTTATGAATTTACACAGCATTTCGAGTTGAAAGCAGAATTTGGTTATATGGCTGCGTGGAATAGTGCAGTAAGCGAGTTTGAATTTTTTGCTGGTGGTCTAAGTTTAAATGCTGATGATGCAAAATTTGAAACTTTTGATTTTACCATTTTTCCCATGTATAAATATCCTATTGGGGGATTCCGTTTGTTTGTCGCTCCCGGAATAGGGTACCGAATTAGTAAAATCAAGGCAAACGATGATGGCTATTGGTTACAGGTTGGTTCAAATACGTATGGGTTGAAGCCTTTAGGACATGCTTTTCTTTTGAAATTTGAAATCGGCACAACAGTGTATATTTCCCGTTTTGTGGAACTTGTTTTTGCTTTTGGGATTGATGGTCAGGTTTATTCCACATATTACAAGAATGTAAATGTAAAACAGGTAAGTGGTTCAGCTGCTTCAATTGATGACTATATTGGTGACTCGTCAAACAATGCTTTTGTCGGATGTTACATCAAGGCTGGTTTCAACGTTCGAATCTTTTAAATATCTGCACAGATAGGACCCGGAATATAGGATAAATGGTCAGGCTGCTGTCAGGCTAGAGCAGCCGTCTTTTACTTCCTTACTCCATAAACCTGTTGATACTCTCGTCAATGATTTCAATCTTCCCCTGGGGAGAAACATTCAGAACACGCCTGATGCCCTTGATAACCCTGTCCCGGTACTCAAGGGATGTCTCCACTTCATGAATGCCGTCATTCTCATGGGCGGGAGTTACTTCTGTCTGCTTAACAGGAATGCGCATGCCCAGAAGGGGGCCCTTCGTGAGTATCACCTGCTGATGGTTGACGCAGCTGATGGAAAGACGTGTGCAACCGATTTCAAGGCGGCTCAGGGGACGGTATGCTTCGTAAGTCTCTTCATCAGCCTTTGCAATCCAGTGCCGGGGATTATCAGTTACCTGCACAATGATACGCTCAAGCTTTTCAGATTCGAGTATCCTGATATAGGTATTATTGAACTTGTAGGCCCCCAGAAGCTCAGAAAGGGGCTCTGCTGATGGTGTAGATTTCTTTTTAGCCATATCACGTACCAGGGAGAAATATACCGCACAAAGAGGATACGTCAAGCGAAATACGGGGACAGGTTAGAGCACTTCAATGAGGATGGCTGTGGCATTATCTTCGCTGCCGGCCTTCATGGCTGAATCAATAATATTTTTGGTCTTTTCTTCGAGAGATTTTTTTTCTTTTAAGAGTTTTTGAATCTTTTTATTTTCCAGAACTCCGCAGATTCCGTCAGTACAGAGAAAGATGAGATCTCCTTTCTTTAATTCTCCGTATGTGAAGTCTGTTTCAACCTGCTGGTCTGTTCCAATGGCCCGGGTAATCACGTTTCGCTCCGGGTGGGTGAGGGCTTCCTTTTCAGAGATTACCTTCTGGTCAACCAGGTTTTGTACCAGGGAGTGGTCCTTTGTCACCTGCCGCAGTTTTCCCTTTCTGAAGAGATAGGCCCTGCTGTCTCCAACCCAGCCTACATGGTAGCGGTTATTTTCAAGAATACAGATAACCGCAGTGGTTCCCATTGGCTTTCCCTCTTCTTCTGTTTGAGAAAGGCGGTATATACAATCGTTTGCCGCTGATACGGCCCGGGAAAGAAGGTCAAAGTAATCGGTAACGTTTTTCGGTGTACTAAGGAAATTCATGGCCGTTTCAATGAAGGCGGTGCTTGCAACGTCTCCCCGGTGATGTCCTCCCATGCCGTCGGCAACAAGAAAAATTCCCCTGTCATTGTCAGAGCTGCAGGCGTCTTCATTTCGTTTCCGCAGTCCGCGATTGCTTATGCTGGCAGAGAGATACCGGTTCGTCATGGGCTGCTATTTTATGACCTTCAGTTCTGTTTTACCCACCTGCAGGACATCGCCTTTTCTGACTTCCACCCGCTGTCCCGGTTGAAGGGGGTTCTTATTTACATAGGTGCCGTTTTTGCTCTCCTTGTCTTCAAGGTAGACTTTCCCTCCCAGTATTTCGATGAGGGCGTGTTTGCGTGATACCAGGGGGTCATCGGTGATGACAATATCATTGCCGGGATCACGGCCGATTTTTATGGTTTTAGTAATATCAATGTCCCGGTCCTGGAACCTGATCTTGGTTCCGCTTTCGCCCCCGGATTTCAATAATTCTTTTCCTTCTTTCGCGCGCTTGTATACTGTTTCGTCTGCCATGGCTGGTTTCCTCTTTAAGACGGGTTACTTCCTGCTCACCTGAAGGTTGAGAAGGTTTTGTCATTTTATCTAAATAGAATATGGCAGAGGAGCGGTATCGGTCAAATAGATTTTTCTTCCTTCCCTTAAAATCTTTTCTTGAAAGTAATCCCTGCCGGGGCTATACTTGGTGAATATTGAAGGGCAAATTTTTTTATAAGGACTTATAATGAAAATTAAAGAATACCAGGTGGTTAAAGAAATCGGCAGCGGCGGCATGGGGAAGGTGTACCTGGCAAATCACCCTGACCTGAAAACCCATGTGATACTGAAAGAACTGAAGGAAACCCGCCGGGATTTTTCTGAGCGCTTTAAGCGAGAAGCAAAAATAATGATGTCTCTCCGCCATGATAATATCGCCGCCTTTAATGATTTTTTTACTTTTGAAGGTAAAAAATATATTGCCATGGAATATATCGACGGGATATCCCTTGCCGATATTATCACCAAAAAAAAGCGTATTGATCCGGCGGTGTCTCTGCTTATCATGTATGAAATTGCCCGGGGCCTTGCCTACAGTCATTCTCGAAAAGTTTTGCACCGGGACCTGAAACCCCATAATATTTTAATTTCGAAAAGGGGGGAAGTTAAAATCATCGACTTCGGAATCGCCTCGTCCCTTGAAGAAGAAAAAGCCCAGGGTGATGAAACAGTTCAGGAACTGACCCAGACTGGTATGATTATGGGAACCCCGTCATACATGTCGCCAGAACAGATTACTGATATGAAAAAAGTAACTGAAAAGTCTGATATATATTCCCTGGGAGTGATACTTTACGAGATGTTGACCGGTGAGCGTCTTTTCAGCAACGAGCTTTCCACCGTGACCCTGGCGGCCCGGCTTACAGAAGGCTACCGGCCCCCGGAGAGAACCGACCGTTCTTTTCCGGTCTTTTTTCAGGGGATACTTCGCAAATCCCTTGAGGCAAATGCGGGAAAACGATTCAGAAGTGTAAAGGTCCTGGAGAAAAAGCTCGAAGCCTACCTGCGGTCTATGGAAACTTTTCATGTAAACAAGTGTATTGCCGAATATATATTCTTTGACCGCTTTGCCGATGAGATGTCAATGATGAAGCCGATGTATTCTTCGTTTTTTGGGAGCTTCAGTGAGTCCCGGTGGCGCCGCCGTTTTCTTGTCGGGGGAACCGCTCTGGCAGTTATCGGGGCAATTTCCTGGGGACTTTTTATGACAGAATTGAAGTACCATATTTTTATGCGTAAAGAGATGGGAGTCATAGAAGTCCAGTATACACTGCCTCTCCCGAAAATAGCAAAGCTTCCTGACCCTGAAAAGTATCCCGGACTGCACCGTCAGCGCGCTGAGGCGGCAAAGAAAAAACTCCATGGTTTTATTGATCACTGGTACAGTTATATGCTTCTTGATTTAAGGCTCCGGGCATGGCTTATCAGGCTTGATAAAAAAAGTAACCGCAGAATTTCTGTTGAAGAGATAATGCTGATACCGAAAAACTATATTCGCCAGACCGAAGATGATTTTGATATTTACCTCGGCAGTGACCGGACCCTTGACCGGCGTCTCAGGCTCGCCAGCGACCGGCTTTTTCGCAAGAAAGGAAGTTACGCCGTCAAGATTCAGTTTAACAGTACGGCCTACTGGAGTTACCTGAACCTTGAGCCCGTAGCCCGCCAGGCGGCTGATCAGAGTGTTGAGATTCCCTATTCGGATACCCCGAAGAGCAGGGTTTCATTTTCCTTTCAAGTAACTGACGCCTGGACAGGGAAAGGGATTGCCGATCCCGAGGTCATGATTCTTCGAAAAATCGGCGGAACCAACCGATGGCTCAAGTGGGAGAAGCTCGCGAAAAATAAAAAGTTTCTTGAGAGTCTCAAGAACGGACAGAATTACTATTTTCTCTTTAAGCATCCTGATTACAAGACCGGCAAGAGTGTGAGGATTTTCGCCAGCAAGGATGACCGGATGGTGAATATTTCGGCGCGGTTGGAGCCGGTTAAGAAAGTGAAGCCGGCCCCCTAAATCCCCCGGAGGGGGACTTCGTACAGGCAGGCAGGAGTAAACTAAAGGCACTAAACCCCTGCCGGGGGTGGCGAGGTCCATGCTCCTGAGACGCTACAGGAACCTTCGAGCCGGGGGGCGGGCGGGTGATCTTACCCCGGTAGACGACAAGAAGCCAAAGGCACTAAACCCCTGCCGGGGGTGGCGAGGTCCATTTTCCTGAGACGCTATAAGAACCCTCGAGCCGGGGGGCGGCCGAAAACCCAAAAAATAACCTTTAAAAAGACATAATACCCGCCGATATTAACAGTAAGAAAGGTATATATCGGCTTTCTTATACGAGCCGCTGTACCCGTATCCTTACACTGCACACAGGATTATCAAATTGGGCAAAAAAATGGTTCGAACAGTAAAGCGCTTTTTTCTTTCTTTAACCGCGGCCTGTATTCTTATAACCGCCGTCACTGGGCCCCTGCAGGCCCAGTTCAGAAATCATGTGAAGCTCGAGTCAGCCCGGGTACATTTCAAAAAGGGCCTGGTTTATTACAACCGCCTTCAGTACCTCGCGGCAGTGGAGCATTTTCGCCGGGCCGTGTCGGTCTATCCTGAGTATATTACCGCCCGGGACTACCTGAGCCGCTCATATCGAATGGCGGGCTTTTTGAAATCCGCAATGGCTGAACTGGAAATGCTGAAGGAACTTTCACCTGACAATCCTGCGGTTATTTCCCGCTATGAGACCCTCCAGTTTCGCTACAGCCTGAGGCCCGGCGGATTTCCCTATGACAATCTCGTACATGTGGGCCGGTATGAATCATACAAAATGAAACGCTTTTCCTTCGATATGCCCATGGGCATGGCACTCGATAAGGAAAAAAACCTGTATATAACTTCCTTTCAAACCGGAAAACTGGTTTCTCTTGATGTAAACGGCAGGGGTATTGACGCTGGAATCCCCCGGCTTAATGGCAGGCTTTACGGTATTGATCGTTATGAGAATACCTTTGCGGTAACTGACTTTGCCCATGACCAGGTGATTTTCCTCAACACCCGGGGAAAGGTAACGGGTACCGCGGGTAAACCGGGCAACGGTCCGGGAGCCTTTCATGGTCCCGAGGGGGTTGCCTTTGATGATGAAGGTAACCTCTACGTGGTTGATTCAGGGAATCACCGCGTACAGAAGCTGAACCGTAAGGGTGAATATATTTTAAGCTTTGGTCATAAGGGAAGAAGCCGTGATGCTTTTATGAAACCCTCTGATGTGGCAGTAAAAGGAAGCAGCATCTATGTAAGTGATACGGGAAACCGCCGTATTGTTGCTGTTGATCCCTACGGTAATGTAACAGATATCCTGCGTCCAGAAGGGCTCACCTCACCACGAGGAATCACGGTAAAAGACAAACTGTTGATTGTTGCTGATCAGTCAAAGGGAATTCTTTTCTACAATACTGAAACAAAGAAAGGGAGCTGGTTTAAAAGCTGGGAAGATGATAACGAATCATTTATAAGCCCCGTGGCGGTTGAAGTCAGTGGTGATAATTTTATATACTGCGCCGATAACCGGCGGTCACGAATTGATGTGTTCACTCATG
>CAZPEK010000002.1:14034-25486 GCA_964585555.1 uncultured Leptospirales bacterium
AGTGTTGTGGCCTGCCAATACAAACCGGCTCAAAGGAGAACTAAAAGATTATATAGTAGAATCAATATCTGTATTTGGGAATGTAATTCATATTGATCCAATATATGGACTCAAAAAAGAAAACTTTTTTATAACTGAAGACAGTGCCAGGATTTCAAACTTCAGAATTAATTATCTGAAACAAAAGGCCTCTTCTGTTTCAGCTGTATTCTGTGTGGACAGGTCTAAGGCGGCGGAAAATTATCATCGGGAAATTTCCTGGGCCGCTGATTTTTATCTTCGTAAAATGACAACAAGCGATTCGGTGCGGGTTCTGAATTTTAACAGTAAATACTGGCAGGGCAGTCCCTTTGACTGGAGCCGCCGGAGAACCCAGCGGGCCCTGAAAAAAAAGAATTACAGCGAAGGGAAGGCCCTTGGGCGTACCCTTTATAACGGCATTACTGACCTGCTTCCCCGTCTGAACCGCCGGGCACTTATTCTTTTTACCGATGGTACCCTGAAGCCAGATTCTTTTCAGCAGTATACCCCTGATGTGATTATACGCTATGCCCGGGCCCATTATATTCCCGTGCATATAATATCCTTTAAAAAGCCTGATCCGGTTCTTGTCGAAATTGCCGAAAAGACCAACGGGTCGATTATCCGGTCTGGTAAAATGGATACGATCAAGGGGCTTTATAAAAAAATAAAAGATTCCCGGGAGTGCCGCTATGTACTGGTGTATTCCACTTTTAAGTCACCGGCCTTCAGGGGTTTCTGGTCTGATATACATCTGAAAGTAAATTTTCGAGGTTTGAAAGGAAGTGAATGGGGAGGATACTTTGTACCAGCAAGGAACAAGTGACAACATGATATATATCCGGCAGGAGATGGTACAAGATCTTGCCTCCAGGGGTATCGCTTCGAGCACCGTGTTAGAAGCCCTTATGAGAATCCCGAGACATGTTTTTGTCTCAGAAGCCCTCAGGTATCGGGCCTACCATGATACCTCACTGCCCATCGGCTTTGGCCAGACAATTTCCAAGCCCTCGGTGATAGCCCGCATGGTTCAGGGACTTTCCCTCACGGGAAGAGAACGGGTTCTTGAAATTGGTACCGGTTCGGGCTACCAGACCGCAATTCTTGCTCAGCTCTGTGGAAGCGTTGTTTCCATGGAAAGAATAAAGGATCTCAGCATGCGGGCCCGGAGCGCTATTCTGCCCTTCGGGTATACCAATGTTACCTTTCTTGCCTCGGATGATTTTCACCAGGCCCCGGGACTTTTTGATGCCATTGTTGTGGCTGCCGGCGCTGATATACTTCCATCACGTCTTTTGGAAAAGGTGAATCCCGGGGGTGTGCTTATTATTCCTGTCGGTGCTGAGGGTGATCATCAGATTATGAAATATATTAAGCGTCATGACGGGACATGTCTTGAAGAGCGCATCGGTGAGGCAACATTTGTACCCCTTATTATTGGTAACCGGGCGGTGTAGGTAGACTTCCTTACCCTTTTTTCTGAGTCTTCATGTCACCGGCTGCTTTTGGTTCACCTGGAATTTCTTCTTCTACTTCTTCAATCAACTTTCTTTTTGGCCATACCAGCTTTGAAATCCAGATTCCGGATACAAGCCCCATGGCAATTTTAAGAATGCTTACGGTTAGAATTGCAATGTACAGCCCCTTGGGGGTACGGGGTTTGAAAATGAATTCAATGCTGTAGGCGATCGGCAGGCTCAAAAAACCAAAAATGTTAAAAATAATGGGAAACAGAAATAAGACAATTGCTGCTATACCGAGAATCTGTGTACCCGTATATTTTTCTTTTCGCTTGTCGAGATTAAAGATATCCCGGTATTTTTCTTTTAACTGTGACATGTTACCTCTGGTGTGAGAGTCATGGGTTGTCAGCGGTTTAGAACCTCAGTTATCCATTTAATTGATTTCTTTTCCTGAACTGTTCCGCCACCGTCATGTCCGTTGTCGGGGTAGACTTCGATGGTTTTCTCTGTCAGCAGGTGATTAAAAAGGCTGAAGACACACTGGGGCGGTGCGTCAGTATCTTTAAAACCGACAGTGACCAGAGCGGGGCAGGAAACCATGTCACTGAAGTTAAGGGAATCAAAATAGGTGAGATTTGTCTTTATAAGTTTTCTTTTAGCTTTTGTTATTGAGATGAACTCATTGATTTCCGTGGCTGCATGCCCTGTTGAAAGGTTCTGGCTTTGAGGCAGGTTGCAGAATGCCGGGGTTTCAAGTGCCAGCGCGCTGACCCGCGGTGAATGGGCTGCGGCGAAAATGGCTGCCGCGGCGCCGGTGCCTTTGCCGATGATGCCTATGTTGCTGCAGTCGAGGTCTGTGATAAGGCGGAGCATGTCAATACTTCGAAGTACATCGAGGAAGAGGGCTTTCATGTAGTAGGTATCACGGTCGAGAATGTTTTCAATCATATAACCGGGGGATGCTTCTTCTTCAGATGTTTTTTTGCTGATAACACCGTGGCCCCGAAGTTCAATGATAAAATATGCAGTATCCGGGTCAAGACTGCCGTGGTCGTACCGGGGCAGCTCATTGTAGTCATGGACAAGTATGACTACCTTTGCTTTTTTTGTTTTCGGTTTGTATAATTTGCCATGTATCTGGCTTTTCATGAAACTTCGGTAAGTGACATCGTAGACAGTAAAAGATGATGATCCGCCCCGTGTTTTTCTTATTTCAGTATCGAGGGGGATTTTTTTAACTTCTGCAATGGCTTTTTTCCAGAACTGCTTGAAGTCAGCCTGCCGGTCAAAGGGAGGAAGATTCAAAAAGAATTTGTCAAAATCACTTTTTGCCATGATTGAATCAGCTTCCTGTGATCCGATGAATCAGCAGGTCATTGGAAGAAACAAGATACAGGATAAGCGTAATGAGGGTGCTGCTTATCGAGATAAAGATAATAATAAGGGCTGTATAGTGTCCCGCCCGGCGCAGGATGTAGAGAAAAATATCGGTTCCTGAAAGACTGTTGTGCTTAAGTTGAATAATACGCCTGATGAAAAAGAAAAGAATCAGGCAGACGACCGATACCAGGGTTGCTTTTCGGATTATGAGAGAAAAAATTTCTGTATGATTGATGGCAAACAGAGAGAGGGGAAGAATCAGGATATCCATGGCAATAACTGAAATGACAGCTATTGCTATGGTAAAAAGTGCAAGGACTGAAAGTGATCTGCTTCGGACTTTCAGGGTGGCTTTTTCTGCGAGATGTGCTTTGCTCATTTTGTCTCTTTTTTACCTTCTTTCTTTTTGTCTTCTTCTATCTCTACGCCCATTTCTTTGAGGGCTTCACGGGCCCGTTTCTGTACATTTGTATTTGGATCATATTTCATTTTATATTTTAAAATGTCAATTGTTCTTTTATCCTTCAGCTCTGCCAGAAGGCTGATTGCCTTCATGCGCACCTTTGGATTCTGGCTTTTCAGGGAGTCCATCAGGCGGGGAACCGCGGTTTTATCGCCCAGCTTGACCAGGGCGGCAATAGAATACATTGAAAGGGTAAAGTACCGTTTTTTCTTTTTAAATGAGTAGGTGTCGATGTCCTCTAATACCTTTTTAATGGGAGCGATGGCGTCCTGTGCGTTCATGTGCCCCAGGGCATTTACCGCGTAGCTTCGGACTGTCATTTCTTCTTCTTCATCCGTATAGAGCTTCAATAGAAAATCCTTTGAGCCCTGGTTTTTAAGTTTTCCAAGGTAGAGCACAAAGCGCTCCCGAATCGTTGAGGCAGTGCTGTTGCTGGAAATACTTTTTTTTGCGTATTCCAGCAGCTCTGCAGACTTGAATGTTCCAAGGGTTGTAATCAGGGCTTCCATGTACATGCTGTCTTTTTCCAGATCCTGTTTTTTCAGCTCTGACATCAAATCTTTAGAGAGGCTTTTCATCTCATTGTTTTTTATGGCATACACTGCAGCAACCTTCACATCCTCGGCTTTATCGCTGAGCAGTTTTTTGAAAACTTCCTCTCCCCGTTTTGCTTTGATTTCACCAAGAACAGTCAGGGCCTTTATTTTGACTTCACTGTTGATCTCATCGGGGAGCATTTTCAGAAGCAGGTCAACCAGTTCTTTTCTAAGTCCCTTATCTTTTACCTGGAGTATGCGGTTTATTGCCTCTTTTCGTTCATCATGAATACCGAAAGCGATAACTTCTTTTATCTTTTTTGTGTTTCTTTGATCCCGTTCGAGTTGCTCCTGCCGGGGATTTTTTTTCTCAGGAGCCTTTTTTTTGTTTTTTGGGACGGGCTTCTTCTTTGACACCTGAGGGGTTTTTTTTGCCGCTCTTTTTTTGACCGCTCCAGGTTTCTCTTGAACGACAGCAGGGTTCTTTTTTGCTGGTGTTTTTTTTGTCTCCGGAGTCTTCTGTCCCGCAAGAGATGAGGGAAGTATAAGAATAAGCGTCAGAAGCGCAAATCTCGACCATTTTATCGTATTCATGATATATGTCTCCTTATGTAAGGTATCGGCGGAAATAGAAAAAAGTGAAGGAGCTTTTTTCTGCTTTTCTTTTTCTTCCTTCTCTGCCGGGATTGAAAATTTATTTGACCGGCTCGGGACAATATGGTGATATACATCAGTCACTCCAGGGCACGGTATATTTGAAAAGGAGCTAGAATTGAAACCTGCAGAAGCTTTAACTGAAATATTCAGGGCTTTGTTTAAGCGTTCCGGAGGACCTGCCGCCGCCGGTATTGATCCAGGGGATGTTGCAGAGCCTGGAGCGTTATCCCTGTCAGGTGGAGTGGAGGAGGGCCTGAGGCTCTTTATTGCTCTGCTCTGTGCCTCTGAAGAGGGCAAAGATGAGATCATGGGGCGCTTCAAAGAAACAGCAGGGGTGAAGGAAGAGGTTGCCGTTCTGGGATCTTTTCTCGCCGCGGGATACAAGACAATGATCCGGGAGCTCGAGGAAGTCCTGGCTGCAGACAGCAGTCTGAACCGGGACCTCAAAGATCTGGCAGGTTTTGCCCGGGAATCCGGGCCAGCCGATACGGGGAAGCTGCAGCGCCGGGTACGAAACTTTTTTTTCCCCGAGGGTGACTTCGATACCGAATCGCCTCAAAAAGATATTCAGCGTCTTCGTGAAAAGCGGAGGATTCAGATTGATGCACTGAATAATGATCCCCTGACTGATCCATCGTCAGAACTTCTTATAACTTCCAACGTTCTCCTTACTGTTCCCTCTGAAGGAAAAAAGATCGATGATTTAAAACTTCCCTTTCATATCCGCGAACACCTTAAAGAAATCATGAGTGAAGAACAGCTTTACTGGTACGATCATCCGATACCGCTGGGGACAGAAAGTCAGCACAATGAAATCCTTTATGGGCTGCGAAATCTTGATCAGGCCCTTGACTTTGAAAAGGATCGGGGAACTTTCGGGAGTGATGAAAAAATAACCTGTCTTCTTTCCATGTCATGTACCCATTCGGGGCTCCAGCATATTGCCCGGGAGTATTTAGAACATGAAATCTCAACCGGTGAACCCTTGAAAAATTTCGATCTCTTTGCCTTCACAGAAGAAGACTGCCAGCGCCTGGTTACCGGTGTGTTACTCCCTGCCGCTGAAGCAGCAGGCATCAGGGCGGAAGAAGATATCATAAGTGAAATTTTTGGTGTTGATGGGGAGTATGGCCGCCATTATACTTTTTTGAAGGCTGTCTCTGCTCTCTGGCAGGTCTGCCGTGAGCCGAAACTGAAGGGTACTTTCAAGATAGACCTCGACCAGGTCTTCCCCCAGGAAGAGCTGGTGAATGAAACAGGGAAGAGTGCCTTTGAACACTTTACCTCTCCCCTCTGGGGTGCCCGGGGTCGTGACAACCGGGGACGTTCAGTATTTCTCGGGATGATTGCCGGCGCCCTGGTCAATGAAAAAGATATCGCCTCAGGACTTTTTACTCCTGATGTGACCTTTGGTGAAGAAAAAAAAACCGGGGAGTCTCTTTTCTTCTACAGCGGTCTTCCTCAGGCTTTGTCAACAGAGGCTGAAATGATGACCCGTAGTGATGAAGACCCTGAGTCTGGCATCTATAAAAGCTGCATTCACCGGATTCACGTTACCGGCGGGACCAATGGTATCCGTGTGGACGCACTGCGGCGTTATCGTCCCTTTACCCCTGGTTTTATCGGACGAGCCGAAGACCAGGCGTACATCCTTTCAGTCCTTTTCAGTAATCATGAAGAAGGAAGTCTTCGTTACTGCCATCAGCCGGGTCTCATTATGCGACATGACAAAGAAGCCTTTGCCCGTGAGGCCATAGAGGCGGCCCGTATCGGCAAGATGGTGGGCGACTATATGCGAATTCTTTTTTTCTCATGGTATGCTCGAGCCCTTGATAGTGATCTCAGTGAAATTAAAGAAGTGATGGATCCTTTTACCGGTTCATTTATTTCAAAGATTCCCTTCACGGTTGTGCTGCTTCGTTTTGTTTTTCGGGCCCTTGAGTTCTGTGGCGCCGGAGAAACCGAAGACGGCCTGGAGCTGTGCCGCATGGCTTCTGAGAGACTGAAAAAGTTTTATGATAATCCTGATGTATCACAAAAAAATATCGCCCGTCGGTACGCTGAAGAGGCCCGGGGCTGGAATCTCTACTATGATATACTTGAGGGCCTTGAGAGGCTGCTCGCCCGGAGAGAACCTCGTGCCATGGATATAGCCGGGAAGGCCCGGGATATAATAGATGCATGTCACATCCAGGGCGCAGCACCGTTGCCGCGTTAGCACCGTTGCTGTACCGGTACAGCAACGGCGCATTAAAAAGAGGAATGTACAATGAACAAAAAAGGAATCGAATTTTTTGCCCGAACAATACTGGGATGCGGATGCGAGCCTGAAGTTTTTCAGCTTATTGAAAAGGAAGATAACCTTCTCATTCCCGGTGCCGGGATTCTGAAGCATAAAATTTTAATCGGGAAAAGGCTTTTGATTTATGTCTATGAACCATCAGCTCCAGAAGATGAAGAAAAGATCGGGGCGGTCATCAGGGCCGGAATTACCGAGAGAGATGCAAATAATTATAACCGTTTTCGTCTCACCCTGGTCTCATCGGCCGGTGACGCAGTCAGCAAAAAAGCTGCGGCTGTCATGGACCGGATAAAGAAAAAAGACCCGAAAGTCCATCTTCATGTTTTTACTCATGCTGAAATGTCGAAGGTTGTTCTTGATTAGTACTCTCCCGCCATGTGCCCCCCGGCTCGAGGGTTCTTAAAATGTTTCAGGAACATGGACCTCGCCACCCCCAGAGGGGGTTCAATACCTTAAGCTTGTTGCTGTTTGCTCGAAAAAAGTCCCCCTCAGGGGGATTTAGGGGGCGAACAGGTGAGGCCAGGATCAGAGCTGAGATATCAAGATTGAAGCTTCTCCTTCACAGACCTGACTTTTTTGGCCATTGAGCCTGACCGGTCATTTCGATAGTCCACCTTCATGGTCATGTAGATCCGTGAGCAGTCTTTCTGCAGGTCTTCCATGCACCGGTTGACTACTGCCATGACATCAGGCCAGTCGCCTTCAATGCAGGTCCCCATCGGATTGAGCTCATAGTCGAGGCCGCTTGCCTGTATAATGTCCAGTGCCCGGGCAACATAGGGGCTCACACTGAGGCCCTTGTCCATGGGGAAAATTGAAAGTTCGATTAATGCGCTCATAAAGACCTCCATGTTTTTTTGCCTCTATATATAATAACCGGGGGAGGGGAGTCAATCGCTTTTCAAAAAGCGAATTCAATCATCAGAGGGGCAATAAAAAAAGTAAAATTTTTTCCCCGATTACCGATAGTATAACTATACGTCTCATTATGAAAAAAATAATACTCTACATATTAACTCTTCTGCTGATCTTCTCTACCTGCCTGTGGGGTGAAGAAAAGAATGGTCAGTTTATTGATCATGACCGTGCCGCTGATGACCTGAAGTTCAGCAATGGCCGGCATTTTCTTCTACTTAAGCGCCTCGGCAAGGCAAAGGTTGAGCTTGAAGAATACCTGGAGATTTTCCATGACGGCAACCACCGGGCAGAAGCCTACCTGATTCTTGGAGAAATCGCCTATGATACCTTTAAGTATCAAAAGGCCCTCTCAATTTACCAGCGTCTTTATGAAGAATACAGTAATACCGATGAAGGAGCTGAGGCTCTCTTCAGGTCAGGGCTCTGTTTTCGTAAAATGGGCTTTGGGGAAAAGGCAACTGCTGCCTTCAGGCTTCTGGTGGCAGACCACCCCTCATCAGTTTTTGCCCCCCAGGCGCGAATGCATATTGATTTATTGAAAATATTAAAAAATCAATAAATAAATATTGACTAAAATCTGTACCTTAACAATTATGCCTCACTGATTCGTAGACCACAGAATTTGATCAAAAAACAAGTTCCTGCAGCAGTACATTAACTTCTAAACATGCCGGATTTCAGTCTGTTTTGGTGGTCTTATGTTATACATACTATATATTAACTGTTTTTTTTACCTGTTTTTTGTATATATTACAGGTATATAAAATTGATCTTCAATTGTCTGGGTATATCTTTGGTTTCAAGACCATTTTTGAAGATAGATCGCTGTATCGCCTTCGGGCCGAGCTGTATTATGTTTAAAAATTAAGGAGTTTTAAGATTATGGGCTTACAAAAACTGAGAAACATTGGAATCGCTGCACACATTGACGCCGGAAAAACCACGGTAACCGAACGGATGCTGTATTTTACCGGTATTACAAGAAAAATGGGTGAAGTGCATGATGGCGAAGCAACCATGGACTTCATGAAACAGGAACAGGATCGGGGAATTACGATTGCCTCAGCTGCTATCTCCTGTGAATGGGAAAAACACCAGGTAAACATTATTGATACACCGGGACACGTTGACTTCACTGTAGAAGTAGAACGTTCTCTCAGGGTTATTGACGGGATGGTTGCCCTTTTTTGTGCTGTCGGCGGTGTCGAACCTCAGAGTGAAACCGTATGGAACCAGGCTGACCGTTACAAGGTTCCCCGAATCGGCTTCGTAAACAAGATGGACCGAGTCGGTGCTGATTTTAAGGATGTTGTCGGACAGCTTGACAAGTACCTCGATGCCAATCCGGTACCCTTTCATGTTCCTATGGGCGCAGAAGAGAATTTTCTCGGAAGTATTGACATTATAGAAGAAAAAGCTTTCATTTTTGAAGATTTCGAACGGAAAGTTATAGATATACCTGAAGAATATATAGAAGCAGTTACCGAAGCCCGGAATTATCTGATTGAAAAACTTGCTGACTTTAACGAAGAGATCATGGAACTTTTTCTTGATGAAAAGCCTGTTCCCCGGGACATTCTTAAAAAAGCTGCCCGTGATGCGACACTGAAGATGCTGATTACTCCTGTATTGTGCGGTTCTGCCTACAAGAACAAGGGTGTTCAGCTTCTCCTTGATGCTATTATCGATTATATGCCTTCTCCCATTGATGTCGGCGCCATGGTTGGTATGGATGTCGATGATCCTGAAAAATCACATACCCGGCATCCAACTACAAAAGACCCCTTTGCAGCCCTGGCATTTAAACTTATTCACGATCCCTATGTGGGACAACAGACCTTTATCAGAATTTATTCAGGTGAGCTGAGAAGCGGAATGCAGGTGCTTAACTCCACCAAGGACAAAACAGAAAGGATCGGCCGTATCATGAGGATTCACGCCAAGGAGCGTGAGGAAGTTGAAGTTGCCGGGCCTGGAGACATTGTTGCCCTTATAGGTATGAAGATTACTAAAACAGGTGATACTCTCTGTGATGAAAAAGAACCCCTTCACCTTGAATCAATATTCATTCCTCCCACGGTTATAGAACTGAAGATTACTCCTCCAACCAAGAAAGAAGAAGAAAAACTTGGAGCAGGGTTACGCAAGCTCTCTATGGAAGATCCTTCTTTTAATGTTCGTTATGATGATGAGACAAATGAAACCGTTATTTCCGGAATGGGTGAACTTCACCTTGAGATTATTATCGACCGGCTGAAAGAAGAATTTGACGTAGAGGCAATAATAGGAGAACCGGCAGTTGCCTATCGTGAAACGATCAGAACCGAAGTTGAAGAAAACTACAAGCACAGTAAGCAGACCGGTGGTAAGGGACAATATGCTCACACTGTTATGCGTATTGAACCGAACAAGGGTAAAGGATTTGAATTTGTCGACTATATCAAGGGTGGTGCAATTCCCACTGAATATATTCCCTCAGTTGAAAAGGGTGTTGTTAAGACCATGGCTGAAGGTATCCTCACAGGATTTCCTGTTGTTGATATCCGGGTAGCCCTTCTTGATGGTTCTTACCATGAGGTTGACTCCTCTGACATGGCGTTTAGAACTGCCAGTGCTATCTGCTTTAAGCAGGCCTTTATGAAGGCTGATCCGGTAATTCTCGAACCGCTGATGAAAATTGAAGTAAATACTCCCGACGATTACATTGGTGATATTGTTGGAGACCTGAACCGTCGTCGGGGAAAAATTGAGTCAATGCGCCGATATAGAAAGGGGTCTCAAAAACTGAATGGTTTTGTTCCCCTTCAGGAAATGTTCGGTTATGCGACTACATTGAGGTCACTCTCAAGCGGCAGGGCAAACTATTCCATGGAATTTTTCAATTACGTCCCGGTTTCAAAGGATGTCCAGGAAAAGATTATTAAAGATATTGAAGCAAAGAAAAAGGAAAAAAAGTAGTATTGTAATTTTAAAAATTCCTTTAATTAAACATATTTAAATTATAGGAAAACCCCTGGTTATATCAGTATAACTGGGGGTTTTTTTTATGTCTCATAAACATATAGGCCCTCTGAACCCGTTTTATTTATGGGGGGGGTTACTCAGTGATGAAAAGTTTTTTTAGCCGATGGATCCATTCTGATTGTTCAGCCTCTTCACTGTTGAAAAAATCAAGAAACCGGTGGATCCGTATACATGTTACAGGGTCAAGGGCATGCTCAACTTTACAGGCTTCTGAATCGGATTTTTCCGGATCCATAAGGAGAACCCTTTCAAAAAATTCAGAGATACAGGTATGCTTATTATAGACATTTGCGGCAACCTGCTGGCCCTTTTCTGTTAATTCAATGAATCCGTATTTTTCATACTCAATGAGTGCCAGATCTTTCAGCTTATTGAGGGCCGCAGTAACACTGGGCATTTTGATGTCGAGTTTTTTGGCAATATCTTTCACCCTGACGACCTTGTTGTCGACCATCAGCATGGCAATTGCCTCCATGTAGTCTTCCATATGTGAGGTGAGACCTGTATCCTGGTACCGGTCCTCCAGTTCATTATGGCTATATGTTTTCATTCCGTACCCCTGTGGATTGTATAGCGTTAAAATATTAGATCAGTCTAATTCTGTCAATAAAAATTATACTCCCTTGACAGAAGCAGATTTTTGCGATAAATAGAGTATAAATCCGGAAGCATCTGCAGGAACCTTCGT
>CAZPEK010000002.1:25496-30941 GCA_964585555.1 uncultured Leptospirales bacterium
AATGAGGAGTGTATCATGTGAATTCTCAAAAAATTTCTTCTTTTTCTGATTGTCTTCTTTTTTGTCGTGTCAGCAGCGGCAGATCAAAAGAATAAAGGCGGAGCAAAAATTGATATTAAGAAAGATACCAGTGTAGTTGAAAAAGTAATTATACTTCCTTTTTATAATTTTACCGATTCGGGACTTAAATATCTTGAAACATATATACCTGAAATCATGAAGAATAATATGTCTGTTGACAACAGGATAAAGATTCGGGATGCGGCAGATCTGTTATCTGAATTGAAAAAAAGAAAGCTGTCAACCGAGGATATCTATCATACAGAAACTATTATTGCTCTCCTGAAAGAAATAGAAGGTGATGTGGCCATTAAGGGGCGTTACCTGGTGAGCGGTAAAAAAATCATGATTGAGCTCAAAGCGGTGTACGCTGATGGTACCGTAATAACCGGCCCGGTATGGGATGGCATGGTAGATGATAATATACTCGGAAGTATTGAAAAATTTGCCCTGAGCCGTGATGAGTGGTTCAAGGAGTTTGTTATAAATAAGACTCTCTCAAAGTTTGAGGCTGAAAAGTCTACCAGCATCGCCGGTATTGTAGAAAGAATTAAAAATTCGAAATTCGGGGTTATTATCTCAAATAAATGGGTGTTCTCGGCGATAATTATTATTTTCTTTTTAATTCTCGCTCAGGTAATGGTTGTATTCTTTGAAAAAATATTAAAAAAACTGACCAGTAAAACAACTACTGCCGCTGACGAGGAACTGGTCGACCGTACAAAGAAGCCCCTTAAGTGGCTTCTGATTGTTTTTGGCTTCAGGTTTGCCGTACCGGTATTGAGTATGAAGACTTCAACAGCCCTGTTCTTGAAAAATTTATCCGTGGCCCTTATCATTTTCTTTGTTACCATGATTTTTACTCATGTAGTTGATGTCCTTATACGATCATGGGGGCATCGTGTAACGGCACGGATTGATTCACGGATTGAAAATGACCTGGTCCCCCTGTTTGTAAATGTCTGCAAGATAATTGTTGTGGCTACCGGGCTTTTGATGATACTTTCCCAGTTCGATATTGATATCACACCCTTTATCGCGTCTCTCGGTGTTGCAGGTTTCGCTATTGGCTTTGCAGTGAAGGATACTCTGGCGAATGTGAGCGGCGGCATTGTTCTTATCCTCGACAGGTCCTTTGTTGTTGGAGACAAGGTGACTGTTGATGATCAGACAGGTGTTATTAAAGAAGTGGGATTGAGAAACACAAAACTGGTTACCTATGATAATGAAATTATCGTCATTCCAAATGGCGAACTGATGAATAAACAGTTTAAAAATTACGTGCTTCCTGATCCAAAGATCAGGGTTGTTGTCAATTTCGGTGTTGCTTACGGTTGTGATATCGATGAGGTAACTAATCTGGTTTCTGAAGCAATACAGGGCATCAGGCCTATCTGTGAAGACCCCGTTCCTTCGGTGGTTTGTTATGAAATGGGAGATTTTTCATTGAATTTTCAGGCTAAATTCTGGGTCCCTGATTATGCAGATCAGTATGGAAAGAAAATTGAAGCGACAAAGCTCATTTATAATACTCTGGCTAAAGCTGGTATTGAAATTCCCTTCCCAACTCAGACACTGTATGTGAAAAAGGAGGAGCAGGGGTAGCTAACGCTCCATGCGAAAATGAATCCGCTCGAGGTGCCGCAGGTCATTGCGTACCCGTGCCTTAAGGGGAGAGTTCTTGAAATGGAGCTCTCCCTTTTCTGATTTATCAAGGAATATCCGGTATATTTCTCGCGCTGTTTCTATATCTCTCATGCCGGGATCTTTTTCGAAGGTCTGACCAAGGTAAAAAAAAGCATCATCTATTGTTTCACGATCCCGGTAACTTTTTACCATTTTGATAAAGGCCTCGATTGCCCGGTCGCCCCGTCCTGTCGCAAGGTAGAGACGCCCTGCCTGAAGAAGGGCATTATCTGCCAGCTCATGGCCGGGGAACTGAAAGGCGATGGCCCGGTAGGTTTTCAATGCTTCGATTTTTTGGCCAAGGGCAAGCTGGCATTGGGCTGCGAGAAATCGTGCTGCCGGGTATTCTCCTGAGGTATCTTTAATCTGGTCTAAATCTTTCAGTACATCCTGGTAGAGGTTTTCTCTCAGGGAAATACGGCTTCGCCATATCCGTGCCGCATCTACAAAGGGGCTTGAGGGACTTTTCGAAATCAGCTCATCAAAGGCTTTCCGGGAGTGTTCAAAGAGGCCGCTGTTAAAAAGATCAATGCCGTTTTTCAGCATCACCTCATCAGCGGATACAGAACTGCCCTTTTCCCCGTCATCCCGGTCGGGAGCATTTGTGTCATCTGATGATTTATCTGAAGGGGCGGTGGAGCTTTTTTTTTCTTTTACGGGAGACTGCTGAAGAATAGATTTGATGATATCTTCAGTTTCTTTATAGTTTCTTGATTCTGCCGGGGATGACAGTGATAAAATAAAACAGATCCCAAGGGTGCTGGCTAAAAACTTTTTCATTTTTCAATGATCCCCCTGTCTCTTAATATCTGTTTAGGTTCATTCTGAATGCTGCGGGCGCCCTTTTCATCTTTGATTATTTTTATGGTTTTGATTTTTTTTCCAGGATACTGAGGGGTAACCGGGGCTGGATCCTTTTCCTTTTTTTCTTCATGGAGAATATCAACATTCGAGGTTTCCCTTTTTTCCGGCCGGTACTTTCCTTCAATTATATCGCTCTGATGTTTCATGTCAGGGTGTTCGGTTTGTCTTTTTTTTCCCATGTCGTCAATGATGTCAACATCAGCCTCGGGCTTCAGGTCACTTTTTATCGGGTAAGGAAGTTTAGGCTCCCTGGTTCTCTGGTACTCAAGGATGAATTTTGAATCCTGCATGGTGAGGCTGCCGCTTTCGCCTTTTTCTTTGCTAATGTCTATGTCGAAAACTTCTCTTACATCCTTTGCCAGGGGAGGGCTTTTTATCCGGGCGGCTTCCTGTCCCATGTTGTAGCCTATGAATATAACAACTATAGCCAGGACAAAAACAAGGAAGTAAAATCCCTGCTTGATGTTGTTTTCAACATTTTTGCTGAGGCCGTTGATTAGACCGTTTACCGCATTTAAGGTATTTCGAATTATTTTAATCAGGGGATTCATGTTATTTCCTGTCTATGATAAATATGACCCTGCAGTCTTTCAGTTGTTGCATTTTTTTTTGGCTGCTGTATATTTTACTGATATCTCGTTCTGAAAGAACCGGGCTTTCATTGACCTTCTTGAGGGCAACGGCGTAGTAAGGATGGATTCCCGCCCGCCGGTGATTCATGGCTTTCTGTTCTGTGAAAACATAGGTGACCATTCCGGATGGTCCTGCATTTTTGATGTTTACATGAAGCCTGCTGAAAACTTCCTTACCCCGGCTGTTTACAATGGCGGGGAAAAGCATTGGACCTATTTTTAAGCCCCGGGTATCGATGATGAGGGAAGAGTACTCAGTTTCAATCGTATTGTCGATTCTAAGGGGAAATTCTTCATTGGGAAAATTGAAAGGAAGAGTCGTGATGATATCCCTGATGGATATTTCCAGTATGCAGGCGCTTTCAAAATATCCCGCCGGGATGATTTTTTGTTTTGATTTTTCCTTGAGTTGATGTGAAAGCTTTTTTCTTGTGAATTCAGACCTGCTGAGCATTGCCTCCAGGGTCTCTCTGCTGTCAAGGGAGAGGGTCTTCAGGACGGCGACAAGTTTTTCCATGGCAATGTCGTGGGCCCTGTCAGAGGCCCTGAGACGGCCTTCATTGAGGGAGATGTACCGTTTATCCTCTTCGCACCAGGGACGGCCCTCTGGTGATGTTCTGATCGTCGATACACCCCGTGCGATGATTTTTCCCGCTGACCAGTCTATTGAGGCGCGGCTTTCATGTTTTCCATAGGCAAATGAGAGGGCGGGAATCAGTATTCCCGTCAGTATCAAAAGAGATGCTTTTCTGGTTTTTTTCATGCTATTAACTTCAATTCCGGCAGTTTATCTGATTTAGTACCTTATCATATTATCGGTTAAGCCGGGACGTATGTATAGGATTTTTAAGCCTCAGGTGAGACGGGCAAGGCACTGTTCTGTCAGGGGGATCAGCTTTGCAACAGCCTTTTTCAGGTCGCGGTTCAGTAGTTCTTCTGCTTTTTCGGTCTCAATACCTTTACGGGTAATGTAGAAGGTGCTCTGGCGTAGAAAGGGGAATACCAGGGAGGCGATGCCCCGCTTCTCGAGAAAATCTTCCAGCATGCCGGGGGCAATGGTATGCTCAAGGAGATGAGTACTGGCTGCCTGAAGCCCTTCCAGGCCCCTTTTAAGGCCCTCTTTCAGGTTCCCGGCGGCATCAGGGGGTGATCCAAGGGATGCTGCAAGTATCGCACCGGGGCTTTTTTTCAGAGGGGGAAATTCTTTTTTTACTTCCTCAAGGGTCATCTCCCGGGTATTGCCGATACGAAGTCCTCCCTCAGTGGCATTTATTACCTCAATGGGGACCCGGTGGGCCGAATCTTCGAACCATCCCCGGTAGAGGTTCAGGACAAAATCGGTTATAACTTCCTTTCCTTCTCCCCCGAAGGCCTCAAGGCGGGTAATGCTTCTTTTGCGGATGACCTGCTGGTTTATCGTATCAAGATTTTTGAAGCGGCTGGTCAGGGGCAGCCAGTCGTCATTGTGATGGGTGCCGCTGCAGTGAATCTCCCGTCCCGTATAGGCGAGATCCTGACCGATGAGAATGATGGGATCGCATCCGCAGTTGAACAGCATGTCAAAGGCACTGGTTGCTACGGAGCCCCCGGATTGAATGTCCCCCAGTGGGGCTATGAATTCTTCGAACCAGGCCATGCCGGGGGTCGATTCCCGTGATGTGTTTCCCTCCTCATCGGTAAAGTATTTTGCCGTGGTGCTGAGCAGGGAGTGCCCTGACCATGATCTGAGAATCGGAGGATAACTTACCACGTCAGCACAGAGGACCGCTTCGCTTTCTCTCATGCCCAGGAAATGGCGTACTGAATGTTTTTGAGCGTCCAGGGTCATAATGATATGGGGGGTAATATCTTTTCGTTCCATGACCTTTGCGGCAGTGTCAACGCAGAGAATCAGGGCCCGTTCTTTCATGTCTTGGAGTAGATTAAGATTTTTCCGCAGTGAGGGGCCCGCAGAAACAATAATTCCGGGAATGTTTTTAAATTTACCAAAGAGGGCCTGTACCGGGGTTGAAGAGGCGGCATGGTGGATGTTGCTGAAAATATTAGTGATCCATTTTTCTTCAAATTCAATTCTTGTAAGAATGTCACTGACCCGTGAGGATACCTGCTGTTTGAATTCATCTGCAACGGTGTCATAAAACTCCCGGTAAAGGAGATATGAAGGCCGGTGATTGAAACGGGCTATTCCTCGGAAGGAAGTCAT
>CAZPEK010000002.1:30951-32751 GCA_964585555.1 uncultured Leptospirales bacterium
GCTCAATTACTTCATGGCGTGAAGTAATGACGCGGATGCCTTTGATGTTTTCAGGGCATCGGGCAACAGCCAGGTCGAGGGCCTCTCTGTCATGTTCAACGGCAATGATATCCCGGTCAGGGCAGGTCTTTTTCAGTTCAGCAATATGATATCCCAGGGCGGTTCCCGAGACTAAAATGATTGATGCACGCCCGGGTTCAAAGGTGGCAACAGCCCGGGAAGCTTCCTTTTCGGGGTCGTAACCTGAATGAAGACGTATATCCTTTTCACCTGAAGCGATAAGGGTCGGGCGTCCTGATTTTGTGTTTTCAATTCTATATGATAGCATGGTGATATTTGAAGCCGGTTGTCTCACAGTGTAGAAGTATACTCATCATACTGTTTACGCAGACGGCCTCCCATGGAAATGAGCCTGTCATCGATTTCCAGTTCAAGGATATCCATTACTTCTGCTTCGATGTAGGTAAGGTCATATTTTTTAGTCTCAATACCGGCAAAGATATTGGCCAGGTAAACTACTGAAACAATTTTTTTATAGCTGGTATCGGCATGAAGGGGCGTGTGGTGGCAGTTGATTGCCTCAACCAGGTAATCAGGGAAATTCCACTTGTTGGCCATCAGGGAACCGATGGTTGAATGGCTGATGCCGATGGCTATTTCTTCCATGATGGTTGATGACCTGATCTTTCTGTTTTCTACCAGCTTTGAGACTTCGTTGACCAGTTTTTGATCGGTAGAAAGAAGAATTATTTTACCAATGTCATGGAGAAGCGCACTGATTGAAACCTGGTCGGTGATTGCAGGTAGACCGATTTCCGCGGCTATGGCGCGTGCATAAAAGGCGGTGCGGTTACAGTGGCTCCATATTTGTTCGAATTTTTTATAGCGCTTATCGAGTATCTTGCGGGCTGCCGCAACCATCAGGATAGCTTCTAGATTCTTTAAACCAATGATCATTACCGCTTCATTGATGTTTTTGACCCGCTTGCCGGTAATAAAGCCCGCTGAATTTGCAAGACGAAGAAGATCTGCCGTCATGGCCGGGTCAGCGGCAATGCCCTTTGCAATGTCTTCAATGCGCGCGTCAGGATTTTTACAGAGCCCCTGGAGGTGAAGAATATTTTCAGGAAATGTAGGGAGGGCCTTTACCTGCTGGAGAATATCCTGCTTTATTTTAGAGATAGTCTCTTCGGGACGAAGTTGAAATGGCACCGTAACCATGGCTGTTACACTGTCGGCATCAGTAATGATGTTGAAGTTTGAAGACTCGATTCCCGCGTTTCTGAGAAGCAGAATAATCAGGGTGATCCCCAGTCCCGCCCCTTCACTGGTATCGTAGACATCTTCGTAAACTTCCGTGAAGTCAGCGCTTGCGACAGCCTTTTTAATACGCATTTTTATCCGCTTTAATTCTTCGGAATGGATGGGTATATTGTTTTTAACACTGATGGTAATTCCCGAGTCAGTTTTTTTTACCTTAAAAAGAACCGAATAGGCGCTGGCGCTCAGTTCCCTGCTGAAAGAATCAAGATCGTTGATGACCTTGGTTTTGAACTCCTTCATGCCGAAGGCATAGTCTCCTTCGATAGTAATCTGGTAATCCTGGTTGGCAAAAAAGATTCTTTTTGCGTTAGCCTTGACAGCATTAAGGATTATTTCCCGAAGAATGGTGATAACTGTATCAAGAAGGTATATCAGGTCAATATTGCCGAGTATTTTTGCCACCAGTGAATTTATGGTCAGCAAAATTTCATCAGCAAATGCAACAATCTCCCGCTGAATGTTTTTGTCAATTGTTTC
>CAZPEK010000002.1:32761-33371 GCA_964585555.1 uncultured Leptospirales bacterium
GCAACTTCCTCGCCTTTAAAAACCCTGGAGGTTAGTTCAGAGGTGTTAACAAGCCCCCGTTCTTTCATTGCATCATTGACGGACATATTTACCTGGTTGCCGGGAGAGCAGCGCTGTTTTAGTAACGGCTGCCTGTCCCTTTTGTTTGCTTTCCTTTATCTGTGATAACCGTAAAAAGGTTTTGTATATATATTTTATTTTTGCCTCGGAGTCAATCGAATTTGCCGGGGAAGGTGCTTTTTTCTTTTCATTTTTCTCATTTGAAAGGGGTTTCGGGGGGAAGGCAAGAAAGGAAGTTATAACTTTTTCCTGTTCTACCAGGTCAAAAAATTTTTCAACTGACTTTGAAAGGGAAAATGATGCTGAAATAGTGCAGGAAGTTACCGGCAGGCCTGACATGAGGCGTTTCCAGTTGGTGAGATTTTTCCAATCGGGAGTGGGAATTGTACAATGTACTGAAGATATACCACGGTCAATGAGAAGGTCCCGGATTTTTTGAACCCCCTCAAAGGATGAAATATCACCGCTGAGCTCCGCCTGGTTTTTTTCCTGGGGAACGAGTATCCGGTAGCCCTCTCCCGCTAAAAGCCTGATCCGGGGCGGCCTGTTC
>CAZPEK010000003.1:0-24849 GCA_964585555.1 uncultured Leptospirales bacterium
AATCCGCAGAGAATGTCGCGGGAACCACGGGGCTGTACCCGGTTTTCATTACTTCCTTTAAATGTACTCCTGACAGTTATGCGGTTGAATATTTTAAAAAGATCATGGATGCGGGCAATAAGCCGTATTTGATTCTCCAGCTGGATGAGCATGATTCATCGGTAGGATATGAGACACGTATCGAAGCGGGAGTACGTTCATTTAAAAATCATTTTAATAAAATTAGAAATGAAGAAAAAGAAAAAGTAGAATATTCGGAAGTGAATCCTGTTGTATCAAAGGATGTTTCAAGCCTGAAAAGAAAAACTCTCCTGCTTCCCCGGTGGGACCGGTATGTCGGTACTCTTATGGTATCGGTCCTGCAGCATGAAGGGATTGACGCACGGCTGGTAGATGAGTCGAAGGAATCTATTCAGCGGAGTTTGAGCCAGAACACCGGACAGTGTATTCCGCTTCACATAATGGTTCAAAATACCGTCGACTATATCAGAAAGCATGAGCTTGATCCGGAAAAAGTAGTTATGTGGAATATTGCATCAAGAATCAGCTGTAATCTGGGTATCTTTCCTTATTACATGAAAAGTCTCTTTGAAGGTATGGAAGAGGGTTTTGATAAAATTGAGGTCTATGCGGGTGGTCTGGCATTTTTTGATTTATCATTGAAAACTTCCCTTAACATGTTTTTTGCTTATATGTTTGGGGGAATTTTGAGGAAGATGGGATGCCGGATACGTCCCTATGAAATAAATAAAGGGGAGACTGATGAGGTTCTTGAAAGATCTTTAAAAATATTTGAAGCGTCTTTCAGGGATGGAACTTCCCGGGAGAAGGCGGTAGAGGAAGTGGTCTCTCTCCTTGAAAGTATACCGGTAACCGGTGAAACAGGAAAGCCAAAGGTGGCTATTTTTGGAGATCTTTATGCCCGTGATAATGAAATCCTGAACCAGGATTTAATTAAAACAATAGAAGCAAACGGGGGAGAAGCGGTGACAACCCCATACAGTGACTTGATGAAGATAGTTGCAGAGCCCTATATCAAAAAATGGCAGCTTGAAAAAAATTACAGCGAAGCATGGAAGGGGAAAGTTCTTCGTCCGGGAGTGGCGCTGATAGAAAAAAAATATATGAAATATTTTAACCGCATACTGCAGGAGAGGCCTCACAGCCTGCCGGGAAGGCCTGAAGATATCCTCGATCAGTATGGTCTGAAGCTCGAACAATCTGGTGAATCAATTGAAAACGCATTGAAGATTATTTCCCTGATCCATGCATATCCGGATCTTTCACTCTTTGTTCAGACCAATCCGGCCTTTTGCTGTCCCTCTCTGGTAACTGAAGCCATGGCGGGGAGAATAGAAGAGATAACAGGGATTCCTATTGTTACTGTTGAGTATGATGGTACGGGAGCGGCGAAAAATAATGATATTATTCCCTATCTCAGGTTAAGGGGAAAGGAAGTAAAAGCAAAAGCAGTACCGGTAGAAGAAAGGCTTTCTTCTGGCCGTGCAGAAATCAGGAGTTCTCGTTGATCTTTTTGTAGTTAAGGTACGATTTGATCACGACAGCTGAACAGCATATATCAACGATATACCAGAAAACGATAAAGTGGAGATACACTGAAAGGGTGATGGAAGTGCCAACAAGGGACCATGACGGGTCAAGATTGTACTGTTGCAATCCATAGAGGAGGGCTGCAGTTGTCAGAGTAAACATGACGGCTATTGCTGCTCCGGTGGCTGCGGCATTTTTATATGTTTTAACGGTTATTGTAACCAGGATAATTATCAGTAATACTGCCAGAAAATTCATTAACTTCCTCCCGGAATATTTGTAATAAGTATATGCAGCTTAACATCAGCATCCTGTCAATAGTTTTACTTTTTCCGGTTTCTGAGGTTTATTACCTGTTTATGCAACGGGAATAACTCTGAACTTTTTTTCTGCAGTATTCTGTACTGTAGCTGTTGATATGGTACTTATTTAAATGCTGGAGCTTCCGGTAGAGTCTTTTTACCTGGGATTTTACTGCTGGCAGTCGGCGAAGCAGGGTAGTGTGCCGGACAATGAAACATTTTCCATAGAGAAGAGCGGCAAAGCGGGAAGCTGAAGGATTAAAGCATATGTCATCTCCCTCCAGGCCGGTTCTAACAGTAAGGCCTTTCTGAGAAGTATAAAGCGTAATTACCTGATTGTCTAAAAATGAGACCAGTCCGGTTTCATGAGATACCGATATTCCACTGTTAAGGGTATTTTTAATCAATGTAATGATTTTATCATTAATAATATTTTTTACTTTCACACTGTAGTGGCCGGAATACCCGGATCGGTATATGATCTCTTCATTGTTCAGCCAAAAGGTTTCCCGCGAGGAGCTGATGTCCGATATTTTTTTTATCCCCCTGTCGGAAAGGAGAAGACTTCGGTAGCTTCCCCCACTGCCGGCGACTATTAGTTTTTTTAGCCGGTCAGGTGAAAGCAGAAGAATTCTCGGGTCGCGTGTTGCCAGCTGAGAAATATATTTTTTTCGGGGGAGGAGCAGTCGGTTAATTCCAGCTGAGGGGTAGAACTGGAGAAACCCCCTTTCCCCTTCAAGTATAATCCCTGAGCCTGAAGGCGAATGTGAATAATCTTTGAAGGGAAAATTCGATGGGCGGTACAGGATCTTTCCGGTGTTACAGTTAACAACACAGAGTTTCTGGTAAGGAAGTGAATTTCGAGAAAGGTATAAAATCTTGCAGGCGAGAAAGCGGCCATTTGGGGTAAGGGGGGAAGTTGTTACTGTTCCGGCAAGTCTGCCGATTTCCCTTCGAGAAGAATCTTTCAGGTTATACCGGTAAATGACAGTAGTAGAAGGAAATTCTTTCAGATAGATCAGCTGGTCTGCATTAAGCCAGTGAACAAAAATAGTATTGCGGTCTATAAAGCGCGCACCGCTGCGGCGATACGCTTCAAGACGATAATTAAGGAGCTGATGATAGAAGGGATATGACTTGTTCAGGTAAATTCGATCAAGGTCAATATCCCTTCCTGAAGCCGGTAATATAAAAAGAAAGATAAAAAAAAATAGAGACTGTGTTTTCAAGTTACGGGACACTTTTTCTTTTAGCTGCCGGCTTTTTTATCTGTGTCAGGTTTAATCTCCCCTTCTTTCGGGTTTTTCTTCTGAGAGTCATCCGCGGGAACCCTTTCATTTTTCTTTGTCAGGGGAGGAATAATGAACCGCTGACCGGGAAAGATCAGATCAGGATCTTTTATCCTGTCTTTGTTGGCTACATAGATACGGGGCCAGAGACGGGCATCCCGGTATACTTTCTGGGAGATTCTCCAGAGGCAGTCTTTATCTTTTTTCCGGTATTTTACAATGTAGACCTGAGAACCGGATATATCTGAAGACTCCTTATCTCCTTCGCGGCTTTTCAGGGAAAGGGCCTTCTCTCTTTCAACGGTGATACTATTTAAGAGAGTTTCAGCTTCAATAGATTTCTGCAGGGAATCATTAAAGGAATTTTCTTCAAGAAGAGTACTGCTTGAAGATATCAGGTCTCCTGCTTCTTTAAGTTTTTCGTCATAGGTTTGGCCCTGCTTTTCCTTTTCAATTTTTGCATAGAGGTTTTTTACCGTCTCAAGTTTTTCTACGGCAATTCCCCGGCCTGTTTTTTCTTTTGCCAAATCGAGAAGCTGTGTGCCTTTTGCAAGTTTTTCATCAAGGGATTCGAAACTGTTTTTTTCGAGGAGAATATCACTTTCATCAAGGAGCACCTGCAGCTCTTTCAGTTCGTCCGGGGCGAATTCACTGCCCCGGGCATTTGCAAGGTTTGCAGACTCGGTACGAAGGCCGTTGATTTTGTCCTGATAATTGCTCTTAACCAGTGCGGCCTGAACTTCCTTTACCTTTATAGAAGTAGTCGTAATGAGGGACGAGGCTTCACTTAAACGGTTAGCGCTGATTGCTTTTTCTGCCGTCAATAGACTTTTTTCTATTTCATCTATCTGGGCAGTTAATTCACTGTTAGGTTTTTTCTTGCGAATATCCTGAAGTGAAATCTTAAGTGTTTCAATCTGCTGGCGAAGTTCAGGTACTTTAGCGAGACACAGTTCTTTTGTCTTTTGTGACCAGGTAAGGGACGCAGATGCAGAGGTGTATGACTGCAGGTAATTTTGCTGTCCTTCTGCAGCAGCAGAATCTTTTAGTGATGAACCGGCCTTTGCATAAAGTTCTGGTGCGTAGTTTTCTGCGTTGAGCGCCTCCAGTTCTTCATGTTCTTTCCGGGCTTCTTTCAGCGTATCTGCAGCAAGGAGAGGAAGTGTTTTTTCAATGGCCTTTTGAGATGCTGCATGTGACAGAAGGGCTTCTTTTTTGCAGTTCTTTACATCCTCTTTCGCACAGGAAGTATGACTTTTATAGAGAAGTTCCTCAGCTTCTTTTAGTTCTTTTGGGGCGTATTTTTCTGCCTTCAGTTTTTTAGCTTCTTCGATAGAATGGCGGGCTTCGGTCATTTCTTTGACCGGAACATCAATCTGGCATGCGGAGAAAAGGAGTATGAAGGAACTCAGAAAGGTCGTAATGATAATTGATTTTTTCATGAGAGGTTTCCTGTATTATTAAATAAACTTTCCGGCCTTAAACCGGTGGAACAATGCATCCCTGGTAGCTTTTGAGTGATTACTGGCGGCTAAACGCCAGTTTTATCCCCAGGGCAATAAATATAACGGCGGAAGATACATTAAGGTACCGTGAAAATGAGCTTTTTTCAAGAAATATCCTGAAGGATCCTGCAAAATAACCAATGGAGCCAAATATAAGGGCAACAAGTACGATAAAGATGCATCCGAGTATTAATATCTGAAGAGTAACATTACCTGATTGAGAATTAACAAATTGCGGTAAAAATGCAAGAAAAAAGATAGCGACTTTCGGGTTAAGAACATTCATCAAAAAGCCTTTAAAAAAAAGAGAAGAACCGGATGTTATTCCAGGACCTTCTTTTATTGTGGCCGGGTCATTACGATGCTTAATGGCCTGGAAAGCGAGGTAGAGGAGATAGCAGACCCCGAAAATTTTAAAGAGATTAAAGGCAATAATTGATGTCTTGAAGATAATTGAAAGGCCAAGTGCCGCACCAACAGTATGAACGCTGTTCCCCACAGCCAGTCCAAGAGCGGTCATGACCCCGGCTTTTTTACCCCTGGTGATGCTCTGGGTAAGGGTAAAGATAATATCCGGTCCGGGAGCAAGTATCAGGAGTACCGAAGCTGAGAGGAAGAGAAAAAAAGACGAAGTATCAAACATTATATTTTCCTGTAGTTAAAAATCATAGGTCAGTTTCATTAAAAGACCAGGATTGTGATCAACAAACCGTAATATATCATGCTTTTCCATAATAAAAAGGGATATATCATCGCTGTACTCAAAGGTATACGCGGCTGGTTCATCACGGTGCATTTTCTGGATTGCCCCAATGGCGTCACCCTTTGAGAGAGATGTAATTTTTTTACCTTCCCGGGATACGGTAACGGACCCATCACGTATTATATAGATAACATCAATAGGGGTTCCTTCTTTCTGCAGTATGCCGCTGCCCTTACGGATTTCTGGTATAAAAATAGACTCAAGCCAGGTCTTCTGGGATGCGGTGCAATGTCTGAAAAAGCTGCTGTTGCTGAGAAGGTTCCATGTTTCACTGGTTCTTATTTTAATCAGCCGATGGAGTGTCTGTTCAAATTCCGTGCCGGTTATAAAATTGAGAAACTGGTCTCTTTTTATAGTATAGAGAGTACAGTCAGTTTCAGCTCGTACATCTGCCGCCCGGGTTCCGCCGGTCAATACCGCTACTTCTCCAAAATATTCATAGGTGCTGTAGATTTTTCTCTGATCAAGGTTTCCGCTGTCAACTGAAACATTCCCTGATAGAATGATATAGAACATGTCACCGGAAGTTCCTTTTTCGATGATCAGTTGATCTTTTTTGTATTTAACTTCCTCTACAATATCGAGAAATTCCATTGCTTTTTCTATGGTTATTTCCTGCAAAAAATCAAGATTTTTAAGAATTCCAAGAATACGGTATGCCTGTTCAAAGCGGGGCGGTTTCGCCTTGAAATATCGGGTATGTTCTATTCCGAATTTTGCAAGGGTAAGATCTGTTTTTTCGGGAAAATCTTTTTGAGCTATATGATAAATGACAGTATTTTTTTTAACATTTTTTGCCATGGAATCAAGATGGGCAATCGGTGTGTGAAGGGGCGGGATACCGGCTTCATGATAAATGACATCACTGTCCCAGGGAAATGAGGCGAGTTCTTCATAACGTTCTTTTGAAAGAACTCCTTCTTCAAAAATTTTTTTGTGAAGGGAAGGATCATTGTTGTGATCTGATGAATATACAAAGGATTGAGCCTGAAACTCCATTTTAAAACCGATAGTAGTAATAGAGTGAAGAGTGTAAAACAGTTCAAATTACCCGCTATGAATAAAGGCTTGTTTGCCGATCTTGACAGGGATAAAATCAAAGAGCTTCATCAGGTAGCTGATGGGCACATCGGAAAGGGCGCTATATTTTCTGAGGAAACTCATCATAACCGTTTTAGTAGTGTAAATACTGACTTTTCCCTCTTCAAGAATTTTTTGAAAGGTACCCGCATCATGGTCGGCGTGACAGTGGGTAAGAATTATACTTTCAATCAGCTTCGGATTTACGTTTGAGTCTTCAAGCCACTCCGTTGAGTTGACCGGAGGATCTACCATTATTCCCTGATGATTAAGCCAGATTAAAAAACCTGAAGTATTCTGGTTAGGATCAAATCCATGACTGGGACCGAGACAGGTCACTCCGAAGAGTGGAGGATTGAATGGCTCGGGCAGGCGTTGTCCTATTTCATAGGTCGGTTTATATTCCATTTTACCGGGAACTCGGGCGATAAAACCGTCCTTATTGCTGACTTCAAACTCCCTGTTCTCATTGATTGAAATGGTAATGCCTTTGTAAGTGAAATGGTCATTTTTTAAAAGGCCGATCTCAAAGAGGTTTGAGAATTTGTTGTTGTTTCTGAAGTATTCCATTTCACTTCTAATATCTGCAATATGTACATCACTGGTGGCGGTATCATAATCAATGGAAAGATCAAATTCTTTCGGGCCAAAAATAGATTCCTGAAGGACCCCCTTTATTCGGGGAAGCTGCTCTTCGCTGCAGAGGATCGTGGTCTTTTTCCCTTTTATGAAGTAATTGTAATAAAGGGGGAACTCGATTTCTGCTACACTGATGCCTTTTATCCAGTTAAACATTTCATCGGTGAGCACAAAAATTTGAGGAACCCCGCCGGGGAGCACCATTGTATCTTTAATTGTCTCTGGTGGAGATCCGAACTGAATATAACCAATTTCTGTTTCGACAAGGTACCCGCCACGGGGAAGTTGAATATACTTTGTATCCTGGTTTTGATCAGGTGAATTTTCCATTAAGTTCAGGGCTCCGATTTTTTTTGAATAGTGTAGTGAATTTCTCTTTTTGTCAATCGAAAAGAGTAATTATTCCTTTCTTTGAGTGGGGATGTAATATCTGAAAATACTTTTGATTGACAGTATGCGAATCTGTGTGAGTATTGTCTAAAATGCTTAAGGTGGGTGTATGAAGCCCCGTAGAGGCCTTACGCTCTCTCTTCAGACAAGAATAGGGTTAATTAAAAAAAGGTTATCTTAGATGTCGAAAGAAATAAAGGTGCTTCTAATTTTTGCTGCCTGGGTGGTTATTCAACCCCTTCTCTTTATCGTGATAAACCGTTATATCCTTCCGCGGTTTGGAGTCAAAACCTGAATGAGCACTAACTGCTCCCTGGAAGGGAGAGGTAAAAGGGACGAACAATCAGGTACACTTCCTTTCACTGAATTAGGAAAAAAATGAACAGGATATCACAGAAGCGAGAAGGAGAGGCTTTCCAGTTCTTTCTCTGCCCGCAGAAGAAGGGCCATTGCGTATTCTGCATGGGACCACATCAGGGGAGTGGCAAAGGATATGAAATGAGCTGGGCCGATAGTTTTTATCTGCTCTTCTATGTTGTCATAGGCTTTTTTCATATGATTTAATTCTTCAACAATGTGGTCATAAGTTATATCAGGGACAAGGATTTTAGGTTCAAATTCTTTTTCATAGTCGTGGCCTGGTTCCCACTCAAGATTTTTAAACTCCTGAAAGCGGTCAGGTGTTGTCAGATGCTCACAGAGGTAGCCTTCACGGGAAATATATGAATCAATTTTTTTCATTACCGCGTTGCCTTCATCTATCTTTCCCGTGTAGAAAAAATACTGGGCCAGCATGGCGGTATATTGAAGCCAGGGGCCATTACCCGCGTGTATGTGGGTATCGGGATCTTCTATAAAGGGAAGATATCTTTGCAGCATCCCCAGGTCGGGGTCCCAGAGGGTTTCTTCTATGAATGAACAGGCATTTTTAAAGGTCTTGTTGTCCCTGAAGGGCATATCTGTTACCCCGGTGGTGAAGAAAAAGGGACTGAGAAGGGTTATATCGGGCCTCAGGTCAGCCACTCCATCAGGTTTGAGACGCCGGACATACCGTTGAGCAAGGGAGAATACCTTGTTTACCGTGGCCTCGAATCCTGGTTTCAGCTGTCGCTCGGCTTTAAAGTGATCATTCAGGCTGTAGCGTTCTGTTATTTCTTCGAGAGACTGAAGCATCCGGAGATACGCGTAATTTACCCATATTGAGTATCCTTCTTCAATGGCTGATTCATGGATTGAAGTGGTGGAATAAAAAAGATGAATTTCGTTACGATAATAATTTTTCAGGGCAAAGGCAGAGCCGAGGGATATGGCATCGATAAAGCGCCTGAGTTCAGGAATCTCGATGTTTCGATGGTGGGCCGCAAGCAGGTATCGGCATAAAATAGTAACACCATGGGCCACATTGTCTTCCTGAAGATATATTCCCTTGTCTTCGGTGGAAATTCCATACCGCTGCCCCCAGTATCCGTCTTCACGCTGGCAGTTAAGTATAAAATGAGCGATTCCTCTGAGAAGACGAAAGGCATTATCTCCTGCCTTCAGGGGCGAGTTGGCCAGCATGTGTAGAAAGCGTGAGGCGCAGGCGCTGTCCCGGGGATATACATAGGGATAACGAGAGCCGGGAAGGGTTGCCATGAGGGCACTTCCCTGTTCGGTATCAATGGCGCACTGGGTAATGATATCAAGATGCCGGTTGATGTCCCTGTTGAGATTCATCAGGCTCTTGGTTATATAGGGCATATTCGGATCCTGCATCGCATTGGCGCCGTACTCACGGCGTTCTTCTACTATCTGGTCAAGATTCTTTTTTATTCCTTCATCCTCTTCGATGATGGTATAGAAATCCCTGTCGCTGATACAGACCAGGTCAGTATTTTCAGCAGTAATTACTGTTGCATTCCGTTGTTCATCCGTCAGGAGGGCCATTTCTCCAAAAAATTGTCCCTCTCCCAGTATGGATATCAGGTGCTCTTTGCCCTTCTGATGCCGAAAGACATGGACTTCCCCCTTTCGGATGAGATAAAAGGCGTCTCCCGGGTCATGTTCCCGGAAAACAGCCTCATCTTTGCTCACCGACCTGAGGTTTACTTTTTCAAGGACCTTTTCAAAGAGGGCATCATTGAGATGATTGAATACCGGCACACTGCGAAGATCCCGGCGAAGTTTGCGGTCAATGTAACAGGAATCGAGAAGTCCGGAAATGGTATCAGATGCCCCAAGTATTTCTTTTAAATCTTCAGGTAAAATAGAAAGGGTAATCATCTCCGAAGTTGCGATTATTGAATTGCCCCGGGGCTCAGAACTGGTCACAACTTCCTCTCCAAAAAAATCATTTTTTTTCAACGAATAAAGCTCAAAGCGGGGATCATTTTCCGTGGGAATAATCGCCCGGGCTGTCCCGGAGAGAATCAGGTGGAATTTTTCAGTAAACATACCATGACGGCAGATCAGTTCATTTTTTTCAAAGGTTTCGAGGACTGTCCGGGGTGCGGTTTTTTTCAGAACGGCATGGGGAACATTTTTCAGAAGGGGAACAGAACTGAGAATTTCAGCTGCCTGAAGTGTTTTGAAAAAGGGTATATGCTGCAAAAAGGAAGAGAGACAATCCACGCTTTGATTCTTCATAGAGCCACCTCTTGGGACCGGGAATGTTAGTGTTCCAGATCTCTCTTAGATTTTAGCACCATTTTAGGGATGAGGCAAATAATATTTATTTGATCTCTATAATTAGAAAATTTAAAGGAAATGGGGTGGGGAAGAGCGGGCAGACAAAGTGCTCCTGCAGTTTAAGCCCCGGTCTGCAGCAATGACTCTCTCATGGCTGATATGAAGGAAAAATTTGATTTTCATGAAGAAATCTATTATTTAAACATTGACACCGTTCGAAATTATTACTATCTCTTGTATAAAATCTACGATTAGAGTCAGGAATTTGCAATGCATGAAGAATTGAGTCTTTCCATCCGCCGAAAGTATGGATATGATATAATTGACATGAAAGGTGAAATTACCTTTGAAGAGACAAAAACCCTGGAGGATTTTATAAAGGGTGAAATCAGCGAGGATACTGAGCATGTTGTCCTCAATCTTGATGGAGTGCCCTTTCTTAACAGCTCAGCCCTGTCAGTAGTTGTGAAATTGATGCAGGAGCTTAGAAGGAAAGGAATAAATCTTTCAATTATGAATCCAAATGAAACTATCCGCGGGCTTTTTGAGATGACCGGGGTGAAGAAACATTTTAAGTTTATTCGTAATGAAGAGTTCTTAATCGATAAATTAAAGAAGAATGAACTAGATTCTATGCTGAATAAGCCTGAAGAGTAATTAATTATAGTTAAAAGATTGACAAAAAATGGACTTTTTTTACATTTACCTTTTACTGTAATATGATAATGCCCTGCCTGTATGCATTGTAGATAAAAGTATTGTTTTGTTTATTAAAGCATATATATCCATCGGCCGGGGATTAGTCAGATATCAGAATGAACTTTTTATACGATTAATGTAGAGGAGATATAACAATGAAACGGACATTTCAGCCCAGCAAAATTAAGCGGAACCGTAAGCACGGCTTTATGAAAAGAATGAGCACCGCTGAGGGAAGAAAAGTGCTGAAGCGGAGAAGAAGAAAGGGGCGACACAAACTGACCGTGTCTGATGAGAAGAGGCTGCCTAAGTAAACCGAAACGGTGAAACGAGAATATTCGCTGAAAGGCAGAAGGCATTTTAAAAATGTTTTTCGGAGAGGGAAAAAGTTAAAGGGAAATTTTGTTCAGATTCTGGTACTGAAATCCAATGAAAGCAGATATCATAAGCAGAATGGAAAGAAAAGGGAAGAATTCGAGATTAAAATCGGGTTTTCAGTACCAAAGCGTTTCGGTAAGGCTGTTCGAAGAAACTGGGCCAAAAGGAGAATCCGGTCTATTGTATCGGATTTAATTCCTGAAATGAATGGAAGTTACTGTATTATTATGAAACCGGAACTGCAGTTCAAAGAAGAGAAATTTACAGCTATTCAAGAAGAAATCAGAGATCTGCTGAAGAAAGCAGGAGTTATACAATGATGAGTCTTGTTACAAATATTCTAAAAGCAACAGGCTCAATGATAGTCCGGGTTATGATACTGATAGTGAAGGGGTACAGGGTATTTTTATCACCCTTGTTTCCCCCTTCATGCAGGTACTATCCGACCTGTTCTGCATATACGAGAGAAGCATTGCGCAGGCATGCCCCTCTCAAGGGAGGGGTTCTATCGGCTAAGAGAATCGTAAGCTGCCATCCCTATTCTGATGGCGGATATGATCCTGTTCCTGATTCTTATCATTTTTTTAAAAAGTAGCTTAAATGTAGCTTTCAGATTCGGTCCTGAATAACTTCCCCCTTTTCTTCCCCTGCCCTGAAGTGAGTGCATCTGCCTGACGTATGTTGTCACGGAATAAATTCTATAAGTAGCGGGGACATGACATGGAAAAAAGAACTTTACTGGCAGTAGTGCTGTCAGCTGTTGTATGGATCGGATGGTTCCTCCTGGTTGACCCACAAACAAAAAAAACGGAGCAACCCGCAAAACCAGTAGTCTCTTCTGAGGAAAAAAAACTTACTGAACCTTCTGTTAATGATAAAGTACAGAAGCCGGTAAGAAGAACCAATGCCCCGGTTGCCATTGCCGGAACCAGAAATACGGGCAAAGAGAAAAAAGTCACTCTTGAGTCAGAGAAATACACAGCTGTTTTCAATTCCCGCGGAGCGGTCATTGAAAAGCTTCTTATTAAAGATCGTAATGTCGAAGTTACGGTAAAAGAAAGTCCCTTCAAGGCTAAAGGGATTCTAGACTTTCCGATACATTTCAATGATAATGAGTTTTTATCAGGTAATGCCCTGGATCAGACTGTTTGGTCAATGCGGCAAAAGGATGGAGTCGTCATCTTCGGCACTTTTTTCAGGCTTAATGGAATTCCCCTCGAAATTCAAAAGCATTTTATCTTTCAGGCAAAAACCAACAGCTTTATTGTTGAATATCATTTTATAAACCGCGGCAGGCATGTTTTAACTCTGCCGAACAGCTCTGTAATTATATCCCCTACTGATATCGTAGGTCCCCGTCTCGATTATACGAATTCATATAATACTCTTTCCGGTGTTTATTCCCAGGATGGAGATTTTGAAACTGAAGCCAAGGGAAGCGGTATGTTTTCCAAGGCGGGAATTCTTAAAAAGCAGGAAGGGAATATCGAATATGCCGGTGTATCAAGTCGATACATTCTTGCCCTGATGAAGCCGAAGGATTTTACCATATCCGGTTCTGTCATGGATAATAGAAAGGGAACCGGTTTCAGAACAGGAATGTATATTAAGGTGGATCCCCTGCAGCCCGGTGCAGAAGTTGTCCGGGCTTTTACAGTTTATGTTGGTGAAAAAAAGGAAAAGCTTCTTATCGAGGTAGATCCGGGTTTCAAGGAAGCCGATGATGTCAGCCTGATTATCGAACCTATCAGAAAATTTGTCTTATTTGTACTTTTAAAACTGAACGGGCTTTTTGGCAATCTTGGCTGGTCACTGGTGGTATTCTCAATTTTAACTAAAATTGTATTTATGCCCCTGACTAAAAAGTCTACTGATTCAATGAAAAAAATGCAGGCCCTTACGCCGAAGATTAATGAACTAAAGGCAAAATACAAAGATAAGCCTGATGTTATGCAGCGGGAAATGATGGGTCTTTACAAGGAAAACAAGGTTAATCCCATGGGGGGCTGTCTCCCCATACTTCTGCAGATGCCTTTTTTCTTTGCTCTTTACAGTGCCCTGATAAATGGCATCGACCTGTGGCAGGCGCCTTTTATGCTCTGGATGCAGGATCTGTCTATGCCTGATACCATTGCTCAGGTCGCCGGCTTTAATGTCAATATTCTGCCGGTGCTGATGACGATATCTACATTTCTTCAGCAGAAATTGACCACGGTTGATACAGGAGCGGGACAGCAGCAGAAAATAATGATGACGGTCATGCCGTTAATGTTTATTTTTATCTTCTGGTCCATGCCTTCAGGGCTTGTGCTTTACTGGACATTGCAGAATGTGTTTCAGGTTGCACACCAGTTGGTCGTAAACAAATTTGGAAAAGAAAAGAATTAACTAATTATAGATTATAGAACCTATGGAGGCACTTTATGAAAGTGATCGAAATGGAAGGAAAAACGGTCGATGATGCCACTAAAAAGGCTCTTGATGAGCTTGGAATCAGCGATGCCTCAAAGGTAACCATAGAAGTACTTGAGCAGGGGAAAAGTGGAATCTTTGGGTTTGGTGTATCCAAACAGGCAAAAGTAAGAGTTTGTTATAATGAGACTACAGGGGATGTCGGCGGTGCAACCAGCAATATCCTGCTTAATATTCTCAAGCGGATGGGCCTGGAAGGGACAGTAAAAGATATTAAAGAAGGACAGGAAAAGGTCTATGTTGAACTGGAAAGTTCCCGCAATAGCGGATTGATTATAGGCCGAAAGGGAAAAACCCTTGAAGCGCTCCAGTTTATGGTTAACCTGATGGTAAACCAGAAAACAGGAAGTGACAAAAAAATTATTCTTGATATTGAAGACTACCGGGATAAGAGAGAGAAAGCATTGAAAAAAATGTCCCGTGATATTGCCCACAAGGTCAGCAAAAGCGGAAAACCCTGGACTCTTGAACCGATGAATCCCTTTGAAAGAAGGTTGATTCACCTGGCTCTTCAGAATGATAACAGGGTAACAACAAAGAGTGAGGGACAGGGTATTTATCGTAAAATTAAGATAATGCCGTCAAGCCACTAAGCCATGCAGGAAGATACAATATGTGCTCCGGCAACTGCGCCGGTTCAGTCACCCATTGCAATTATCAGAATAAGCGGCCCTGAATCTTTCAGGGCCGGTGCTGCCTTCTTTACTAATACGTCACTTCTTACTCCAAGAAAAGCTGTTTTTGGATCAATAAAAAAGAATAATCAACTGATTGATGATGTCATAATGCTTTATTATCAGGATCCCGCAAGTTTTACCGGTGAGGATATGATTGAAATTTTTTGTCATGGTAATCAGATTATCGTTCATCGTATACTGGATCTTCTTCACTTAGAAGGTGTCAGGCTTGCGGCACCGGGGGAGTTTACCCGCCGTGCATTTTTAAAGGGGAAGATGGACCTTACAGAAGCAGAGGCTATCCATCAAATTATTACCGCCCGGAGTTCCTGGGAAGTAGAAACAGCCCTGAAACAGAGCCATGGATCTCTTCGAGAAGCAGTGAATGGTCTACGGAAACGAATAATTTAGCTGAAGGCAGATATCGAATCGGGCATTGATTTTCTCGAAGAAAACATTGAATTTGTCTCGAAAGAAGAAGCGGTTCAAAAAACCGAGTCTCTTTATTCAGATATAAAATCTTTACTTGAACGGTGCCGAAATGGTGAACGGGCATCAAAGGGTGTTGATATTATTATTGCAGGGCGCCCGAATGTCGGGAAATCGAGCCTTTTGAACCTGATGCTGAATCAGGATCGGGCAATTGTTTCAAGTGTTCCGGGGACGACACGGGATCTCATCAGGGAAACTGTTGAAATCGCAGGACTCCAGGTAAACCTGATAGACACGGCTGGTATTGATACGCCTCATGATGAAATTGAACGTCTCGGTATTGAGTTAAGTCACCAGAATATCGAAACTGCCTCAATTGTGCTTGTGGTTTTAGATGGAACTGCAGGCCTTCTGGAACAGGATAAAGATATTTTGAAGGAAGTAAAAGGCAAAAAGGCTCTTTTTCTGATAAACAAGCAGGATATCGCTGATCAGGACGAGGTTCGCACATTAGCAAAAGAACTTCCCGGTCCGGCAATAGAAATTTCAGCGTTAAAAGGAACAGGATTAGAGGAAGTAAAAGAAGCCCTGGGTAAAATTTTTCATAACGAATTTGTTGATATCAAAGACAGCTTTATTGCTGATAAGCGTATAATCTACCTTCTTGAAAAGGCAATCAATATTGCTGAAAACAGCCTGGGGCTTATAAGAGGAGGGGAACCTGCTGAAATTATTGCCTTCGATCTGCAGGATCTCCAGGAAACCCTTGGAGATATTACCGGAGAAATCACTCCCGATGATATACTGGGCTCAATTTTTACAAGATTTTGTATTGGGAAATAGCTATCTGATATGAGAAAAGATGTTTTGTATTGACGAAAAATCTTTTCTCGATGTAGAAATCAGATATTCCTTGATTTGATAATTATTTTCAATGATTTCTCTATAGTCCGGTTCCCTCCCGGAAAGATATCGAACAAGACCACCCGCTTTAAGTATGATGGGGATTGCGCCAGCCCAGTCCCAGAGATATGCTCCCCCAATGAAAGCCAGAACCCTGTTACGCCGGTTATCGACGGTAAGGCATGCATGTAATGCTGTAGAACCAAGATTTCGAATTTTACCAGGGAAATCTATATTGAAAATTCTCGGAATTTCCGACGCATAAAAAATATTTGTCTCTTTTTCAAGTAAAATATCCGGGTCTACGGTAACAGGGATATCATTGAGGTAGGCGTGATCGGTGTCGTTGCGGAAAAACATATTACTTCCGGGGCTGTATACAAAACCATACCGGGGCGTAAAACCATTAAAAATACCGATCGATATACACCAGATAGGCAGATGCATTGAATACATTGCAGTACCGTCAATGGGATCGATGATAAACGCAAGTGTATCGTCATTAAGCAACCGGGTTGACCGGTCAAAATTTTCCTCATGAATAAATACTGCATAGGGGAATCGGCTGCTTAATTCAGAGATGAGGAGTTCCTGAATTTCAAAGTCTGCCCTGGTCACAATAGTGCTGTCACCTTTTCGTGTAATAGAAAGGTTAGTCTGTTGAATTTTGAGTGCAACTTCACCAGCTTTTTTTACCAGGTTTTGAATAAATTGGAAGTCATCAGGTGTAAAAGTTTCTAACATAATATTTTCCTGTAAAGGGCAATAGTATTGTCAACTTTAAGTAATTCAACCTTTATTTTTTGAACTTTTCTATAAAAGAGGGGCTCAATTGCTGCGGTGGTGGAATAATAATTTTTAATCTTGAATAAATTTGTCGATAATTACGAGTAAGTAGTGTATTCTTTTTAAAATTACCGGAGTTGAAGATTGATGAAAGAAAGTGAAAAAATTAAAGAAATTCTTCGTCTCGGTTCTGAACTGAATACAATTCAGGATGTGGACATTCTTCTTGAAAAAATTCTTTTTGAGGCCCGTAAATTTTTAAATGCCGATGCGGGGACTATCTATGTCAGGGAAGACGATGAACTGGTCTTTTCACATGCTCAAAATGATACGCAGCAGGCAAAACTCCCTGAGGGGAAAAAGCTTATTTACAGTTCATTCAAACTGCCAATAAATAAAAAGTCTATTGCAGGATATGTTGCTGCTACAGGGGAGGCTCTCAATATCCCGGATGTCTATACCATTGGAGATGATACTCCTTATCATTTTGACCAGGCTTATGATAAAAAAGCGAAATATACTACCAGATCCATGTTGACAGTACCCCTGAAAAACCTGACCGGTGATATTCATGGGGTGATTCAAATTATTAACTCCCTCGATTCTAAAGGAAATATAACAGTTTTTACTGACGACGATGAGCTTTATGTCTCTCATTTTGCCAGTTCAGCCAGTATGGTTCTTCAGCGTGCACAGATGACAAGGGCCCTTGTGCTGCGGATGATTCAGATGGCCGAATTAAGAGACCCCAAAGAAACAGGACCTCATGTTAACCGGGTAGCCTCATATGCAGTTGAGCTTTATGAAAGATGGGCTTATAACAGGGGAATTTCAAATGATGAAATTCAGGAAAACCGGGATGTCCTTCGAATGGCTGCAATGCTGCATGATGTTGGGAAGGTTGCTATATCAGACACGATTTTAAAAAAGCCAGCCAGGTTTACTGAAGAGGAATTTGAAATCATGAAGGAGCATACTTTTCTGGGGGCCCGACTCTTTAGCAATAAGCAGTCTAGATTTGATGAAATATCAGCCCTGGTGGCGATGCAGCATCACGAAAACTGGGATGGCACCGGATACCCAGGTGTTGTTGATCCAGATAATGGAGAGGCGCTGGTTAAAGACAGTAAAGGCAATCCTGCATTATTGAAAGGTGAAGAAATCAGTATCTTTGGAAGAATTGTCGCCCTGGCGGATGTTTTTGATGCCCTGTCTTCCAAGCGTGTTTACAAAGAGGCGTGGAATGAAAATGTTGTTTTTGAAGAGATAAAAAAGCTGAAGGGAACAAAATTTGATCCTGAACTGGTAGACATTTTCTTTGAGATCCTCGATGTCCTTCAATCTATTCAGGCGCGATATCCTGATAATAACTGAACATTTACTTGTGTAAAATATTAAATAAAGTTAAGGCATATCTGTTTAAAGTTGTCATGTTTTTGCTTGATCTAAACCGTGGACAGGATATTTTATGCCTTGGAGGTTTTTAAGTGGAAACTTTTTCTGTTAGAACCGGTAGTCATGATGAATTAATTGATATAACTGCAGAGGTTCAAAGCATTCTTCATAAAAATGGAATGGTTGATGGTCTTTGCTGTGTATATACTCCCCATACGACTGCAGCAATAACTGTAAATGAAAATGCTGATCCGGATGTTCAAAGAGACCTGTTGCTGGGTTTGAAACATTTTAAACTTGAGGAAGTTCCTTTCAGGCATATGGAAGGAAATTCTCCCTCTCATGTAAAATCTTCACTTTTTGGCTGTTCGGAGGTAATTATCGTTGAAGGTGGTTCTCTAAGACTCGGTACCTGGCAAGGGATTTATTTTTGTGAATTTGATGGCCCGCGACAGCGAAAAGTCCATGTACAGATTATTTCAGGGTAAAATGAAAAAAATTTATATTGCATCACCACTCGGGTTTTCTGAGGCGGGAAGGTTTTTTTTATATAAAAAGCTTATACCGGTTATTGAAAAAATCGGTTTCAGGATACTTGACCCGTGGAAATTAACTGATGAGAGTAAAATCAGAGCAGTTACGGAAATTACATCATTGGAAGAAAGAAAAAAAGCCTGGGAAAAATTAAATATAATTATTGGTCAAAATAATGAAGAGGCTATAAATTCATCTGATCTTTTATTAGCCGTACTGGATGGTACTGATATTGACAGTGGAACAGCTGCTGAAATCGGGTACGCCTCGGCGAGGGATAAGCAGATAATTGGTTACCGGGGTGACTTCAGGCTGACAGGCGACAATGAAGGGTCCATGATTAATCTACAGGTGGAATATTTTATTTCAAAAACCGGCGGAAAAACAGTTTCAACATTAGAAGAACTGGAAATTTTATTAAAAAAGTATCAATAGGAAAAGAGAAAATATCGTGAAAAAAATTATTTCAACAGATCAGGCTCCAAGTGCAATTGGGCCTTATTCCCAGGCAGTGGAAGCTGGTAATTTTGTATTTATTTCCGGGCAGCTTGGACTTGACGCGAAGACGGGAGATTTCTACGGAGTTTCTGTAGGGCAACAGGCTCGAAAGGTCCTTGAAAATATTGGAGCAATTTTAGAGGCAGCACAACTAACTTTTAGAGATGTTGTAAAGGTAACAGTTCTATTGGCAGATATAAATGATTTTGCTGAAGTAAATGAAATTTATGGTGAATTTTTTACTGAAGAGTATCCCGCCCGTGCTGCATTTCAGGCCGCAGGGCTTCCAAAAGGCGGCCTGGTTGAAATAGAAGCAATAGCCTGCAGATAATAATTTTCAGAAAATTCCATCAGGTCTCATCTGTAACATCAGGAAAGAGACCTTCCTGTGTAAATCCTTCGTCGCAGTGGTTGAAGGGAATCTTCAGATGTCCATAGGCTGACGGAGTTGCCATCCTGCCCCGGGGAGTCCTTTTCAATAATCCAATCTGAACAAGAAATGGTTCATAAAAATCTTCAAGAGTATCAGTCTCTTCACTTACTGAAATAGCAATTGTTTTCAGACCGACCGGGCCGCCGTTATACTTATCTATAATAGTATGAAGTATTTTTCGATCCATATCATCAAGACCAAGGTCGTCAATATCGAGCTTTTCAAGGGCGTATTTTGTTATGTCAATATCAATACTGCTGTCGCCATGGACAATTGAAAAGTCTGCGACCCGTTTTACAAGACGGTTAACGATTCGGGGAGTTCTTCTTGATCGGCGGGCAATTTCCAGGGAAGCTGAATCAGAAATATTATGGCCAAGAATATGAGCCGAACGGGCTGCTATCACCTGTAATTCATCGGGAGTATAATAGTTTAATCTTAAGGGAATACCAAACCGGTCCCGAAGGGCAGAAGTCAGGAGACCCGTTCGTGTTGTTGCACCGACAAGTGTAAAGGGGGCAAGGTTAATTTTTATACTTTTTGCGCCGACTCCCTGGCCGACTACAATATCAAGGGTTCTGTCCTCCATGGCAGGGTAGAGAATCTCTTCAATAGCAGGGGAGAGGCGATGTATTTCATCAATAAAAAGAAGGTCGTTTTCTTCTATGCCTGTTAGTATTGATGCAAGATCCCCGGCTTTATCAATTATGGGAGCTGAAGTTGCTTTAATGTTAACTCCAAGTTCGTGGGCAATAATGAACGCAAGGGTCGTTTTTCCGAGACCAGGGGGGCCTGAGAGCAGGACATGATCAAGAGGCTCTTTTCTTTTACACGCAGAATCTATAAATACTTTCAGATTTTCTGTAATTTTTTTTTGCCCGATGAAATCCTTCATATGGGCCGGGCGAAGAGTTTTTTCGCTGGTAAAATCGTCCCCTTTAATTTTTCCAGTGCTTATTATTCGGGAGAGGTCATCCATAGATGTGTGTTTATTTTCCAGTATTAAGCTTTTTAATGGTTTTTAAAATTGCTTCAGGAGTCTTCATTTCAAGAATGATGTTTCGAAGTTTTTCATCGCTCATCACTTTAGCAATATTGGCTAGAGTCTTAATGTGCTGAGTCAGCTTGTTTTTGGGAACAAGGAGAAGAATTGCTATCCTGACTGGATTATTGTCAATAGAATCAAAATCGATTCCTTTCTGGCTTATTGCCAGAATTGCAACAATATCATTGACCCGTGAAGTGGTACAATGCGGTATGGCGACACCGTTTCCAATACCGGTACTCATTGATTTTTCCCTTTCGACAAGAGCGGCTCTAACGCTTTCAAGGTCTTCTTTACTGATCTGTTTGTTTTTAACAGCGAGATCAATCATTTCGTCGATGAGTTCCCAGCGGTTTTTTGACTTCGCCTTTACAATAATACTGTTTTTTTTCAGGCTATCTACTAAGACCATATTTTTTCCTGTGTATGGATCCGAAAATTGTCAGATCAAAGCAAATGTACTTTTATCTTACTAATTAGTCAAGTCTATAAAAAAGAATGAATAGAAATCAAGTATGTATTTTATGTATCGAAAAGGAAGATTATTCGGTAATTCGGCAGTAATAACGATTATTTATAACATCAAGGGAAACGTTAGATCCGAACATTTCTTTAAGCGTTGCTTTTGACAATCCCTTCTCTATTGCACCATTGAAGCAGACTTCCCCTTTTTTGAGCATGAGTATCTTTTCGAAAACCGGTATTATTTCTTCAGGGTGATGGGTCACATATATTATCGATGTTTTATCGAGTATGCTGATTTTTGAAAGACCCGATAAAAGATCTTCGCGATTTTTAAGATCAAGTCCCGCGGCAGGTTCATCAAGAATGAGAATGTCAGGTGCATTTATCATTGCCCGTGCCATTAAAACCTTTTGTTTTTCACCGTCTGAAAGGATTCCAAAAGAATCGTTTCCCCGGTTTCCGAGGCCTGTCAGTTCAAGGAGATGTGCGGCAAAAGATTTGTCTGAATTGTCAGGCTCTTCAAAGAGTCCGATTGATGCAGAGGTGCCGCTTAGAATAATTTCAATGAGAGTATCCTGTTGGGGGAGCCGGTTTTTCAATGTAGAGCTGATAAAGCCAATACGTTTTCTCAGTTCTCGTAAATCAGCATCTCCCTGTCCAAGGCTAAAGCGTCTTATGGTACCTTTCGATGGATAGCTGTATCCGGCCAGTATATCCAGGAGTTTTGTTTTACCCGCACCATTCCGACCGAAAAGAACCCAGTTTTCACCAGGTTTAATATGCCAGTCGATAGATTTTAATATATGTATTCCTTCAGGGGTAAAAAGAGAAACACCGGTTAATTCGATCATCTATCAGTCCTGTATGATTCATAACCGAGGACAAGGAAATATTCTATACGGTCATAAAAATAGATTATCCTGTTATTTATTTCAAGTGTTGCATAAATGTCAAGCTCAGAGGATAAAATCTGTTTCCGGACAACCTGCATCCAGATAGCCTTGCGGCTCAGGGCCATTGCCTGAAGGAGAAGGGGCAGGGGGACCTGATTTCCTGCAAGGGCTATACCGTTTTCAATAAATTCTTCAAGACCCAGGGTATCTGATTTTCTGTTTAGCCAGAAAAGTATGCTTCTAAAAATATTCTGCTGAAGCTGCTTAAGGCTTTCTGCATGGTCAACCAGTTCTTTCATCGCTGAGGTTATTTCTTCCAGCCATAATTCTGAAATTTCTTCATGATGCTTTTCGATCATTTCCCTGAGCAGTCTGGTTAGAAGATCAAGGTGAAGTTCTGTGTCGGGGGGAAGTTTTTTTTCATATTCAGGAAGATATAGTTTTACCGAGTCTGCAAGATCCCAGAGATTACGGTATCGTTCCTTATAAATAGTTACTGCACGGGTGTTCGACTCCCAGGCAAGTTTTGGAGTTTCAGATAGGGGGAAGTAAGAAGCCTCGATGGCATCATCACCCGCCTGCAGTGGTCCCCCGGTACGGCGTACTTCATAGGCAACAATCACAAGGGGACCATAAAAATAATTATCAACGGTATCCACATCAACGAGGCTGATAATTTCTCCCGTAACCCCTGCTTCTTCTTCCAGTTCACGGAGAGCAGCTTCTTCTACTTTTTCTCCTGACTCAGCAAATCCCATGGGAAGACACCATTCTCCCCGATAGGGATCATTTTTTCGTTTTACAAGAAGAATATTTCTTCTTTCATTGACAACAATACAGCTTGCAACGGGAAGAGGATTTTCATAAAAAACTGTTTCACAGCTTTTACATATTCTTCGCGAACGGCCTTCAATTTTCTTTGTCGTAATACCGGATCCGCAATGGGGGCAAAATAGTTGTTCTTTCTTCATGATTTTGTCGCTCCGAAGGTACAGTGAAAGACCGCATCATTTTTATTGAGAGCAATAAAACCTTTTTCCTTTACGGTTTTGTAGATTCGTTCTGCCAGGCAGGCTTCTATATCGAGTATACTGTCAGGAAACCGGTTAACAACTTCTTTATAAAAAAGATGTTTTTTTTTGGCTATGTAATAAATGCAGTCATCAACGGTCTCACGATTGAAGTACAAATTATTTTCATAAAGAATACATGAGACCCGGGGGAAGTGCTGCTGAAGAAGCTGAGTCCCATTTTCAGAGGAAAAGGCCCTGAAGAGCCGGTTGATTAGAAATTCATCGGGGATTGAAATTTTTATCCGGGAGAGACAGAGAGGGAGCAGTCTTATAGCCTCTTCGAGAGTATGGGCACTGTGGGTAATTGCAATAAAAATGCCTTCAGGAGCAAGTATCCGTGCTATTTCCCCAGCCAGTTCAGGGAAAAAATAGAGAGAGTAGCTGGCGATAACGAGATCGTACGAATTGCTGGTCATTTCTTTGATGCTTTCAGCCCGTGCATTGATAAACTTTCCTTTGTAGCCTGTTGCCTGTACAGAATGAAGAAATGGATCACGATTATTTTCCACCAGGTCGAGGCCGGTAACTAACGCCTGATCATGGAGTCGATTCTGCAGCTTTTCTGCAAAGAATCCATATCCACATCCAAGTTCCAGGATATTTTTAAAGGAAGTCAGGTCAAGTCCCTCAAGGGCCACATCACGAATGTCCATCTTATTTGAAGAGTGCTGCTTGATAATATGCCGTGTTACAAAGAGGTCATAAACTTCCCGGTATGTTTCACGGATATCTTTCTCAGAAAAAAGATCCTGCATATTGTTTACCTCAGCATCAGTGTACCACTTGATGTGTATCTTCGTCAAGAGCCTTTGTCTTCCTTTCAAATACTGTTGACAGAGCCTGCTTATGAAAGTATTGTCATAGTATGGAGAATTACTATGAAAGAAATTAATGATGCACAATATCGGCGGCAGTTTGAAGATAAAATTATTGATTTTGAAGAATTTGTTTTACTGGTGAAGCCGGGGAATAGAATTTTTCTTTCAAGCGGTCCCGCAGCGCCGGTTCAGACTATTATTGACCTGGTCAAATCAAAAAACCTCCATATTCAGGACCTTGAGATTATTCAACTCATCACCGTTCTTGAGGAAGAGAATAACTTTGATTTCTCAACAACTCGTTTCAGACTGAAAACCTTTAATGTGGGTGAAAGTATAACCAGAGAGGTTCAGGAGGGAAATGTTGATTTTATTCCGGCAAACCTGATTGAGATTCCTGCAATCTTTTCGACCGGAGCCCTCAGTGTGGATATTGCTATTATACAAACGACGCCACCTGATGAACGCGGTTTTATGCGTCTTGGCATTGCCGTTGATGTTGCGAATATTGTTATGAAAAAAGCAGATCTTGTTATTGCCGAGATAAATCCTAATGTACCGGTGACCTATGGAGAAACGACTATCCATGCAGATCAGGTTGATTATATGATTGAAAGCTCTCAAGAGATTATTGTCCGGGAGCGGAAGCCTGTTGACGCCACCCTGGACAGGATTGGTTGGCATATTAGTAACCTGATTATGGACGGCGCAACGGTAGTTCTTCATGTCGGCCGTATCTTTGATGCAGTTGCATTTTATCTTAAGGATCGGAAAAATCTTGGTATACTTACTCATGTTATTTCTGACTGGGTAATAGATCTTATCGAATCAGGGTCAATTTCTCTTGAGCGGAACCGTTTTACCGGGGGTCTGATTACAACAAGCTATTGCTATGGTTCCAAAGAGCTTTATGATTACGTAGACCGTAACCCCCTGTTTGAATTTTATCCTATCGCATTGCTTGCTAATCCCTTTGTAATACGCCGGGTTAACCGTCTGGTAAGCATTATGAATGTCAAAAAGATTGATGTCACCGGAGAGTCGGTAATTTTCCATTCAGGAGATAATCTTCTTTCAGGATACGAAAGTAAACTTAATTTTGCAGTTGGAGCTACATTTTCAAAAAAAGGGAAGGCCATTGTTGCCCTGCGGTCAGTTGATC
>CAZPEK010000003.1:24914-29801 GCA_964585555.1 uncultured Leptospirales bacterium
GGAAACAGCAATATTGTTCTTTCTCATGATGATGCCGATGCAAGCAGGGTTCGGTCGACCCTGGGGGTAACCCGTTATGTAGTAACTGAGTACGGTGTAGCTAATCTTTTTGGTAAATCTGTCAGGGAACGACTTCTTGCAATGATTGATATAGCACATCCCGATCATCGTGAAAGTCTTCTCTCAAAAGCGAAAGATTTTGGTTATGCTTATTCTGATCAGATTTATGTGAGCCAGCATGCAATGAATTATCCCTTTGATCTTGAGACTGCAGCCATGTTTAAGAATGGTCTCGAGGTGAAGTTTAGACCGATAAAATCATCAGATGAAGATTCTATGCGGCGACTTTTTTATCAATTCTCTGATGAAGCAAAATATTTCAGGTACTTTGTTCGGAAACCGGTAATGCCTCATAGGGAAATGCAGAAATATGTTAATATTGATTATACGAATATTCTTTCCATTGTCGGGATTGTTGAAAAAGATCGAAGCGAAAAGATTATCGCTGAAGCGCGTTTTGCCTTTGATAAGCATAATGACAATTATGAAACTGCTTTTATTGTCGATGAACAATACCAGGGCAGGGGGATCGCAACTTTTATGCTGAATTACCTGATCCGTATTGCCCGCGAGCGTGACATCAGGGAACTGGCAGCGTATGTCTTGCCGGAGAACCGAAGCATGATTAAGGTTTTTGACCGGGCCTGTGTGCCGGCTGAAAAGGGTTTTGAAGACGGGGTGATGGTAAGAAGGCTTTATCCCGGGCAGGCAGACTCATGTGAATTTGAGACGGGGGAATAAATTTTACGATACAAGAAGAGGCTTTGGGAGTTTCATGCGACGTCCTTTAACTTTGGAAAAGGAAGTAAAGAACTCTCTACTGTTGAGGTCAAGAAATCCCCGGTAGGGAGTTTCTTGAATGAATTTAAAAAATTCATTTAGTTCCTTTTCGAAGTGACTGTCAAATTCTTTCCGTGAATGGCCGTGCGCGGCTTTCCCCCTGGTCATTCGACGGATATCACCATTAAAGTCAGGGCTGATGTGGTACAGTTCATGAAAGATAACTCTCAGTTTTTCCCGGGGATTGAGATCAAAAAATTTTGGCATGTAAAAAAAGATCAGGTATTTTTGCCTGGTCCCGTCTCTTTGCACTGGTGGCATTTTATAGCGCCGGCCCCGATAAGTAACCTGCTCAGCTCCTCCTTCAAAGAAAAGGGGAACCAGCTTCCCGTAAATGCCGCCGCGGCTGTTTTTTCTATTCGATGCAATACAGACCGATATTCGGGATAAATCGAGAAAGCTGAAGAGCTGAACATGTAATGATATTTCCTGAATAATAAGGGTCAGTACATCGGTTAAGTCAATGGAATCGTGTATGAGGGTTTTTTGATTCATTTTTCTTAGTTGGTTTCGGCCATTGCAACCAGTTCTTCCGCATGCTGAAGGGTTACTTCGGTAACTTTTTCTCCTGCAAGCATTCGGGCTATTTCGCGGATTTTTTCTCTTCTCCCAAGGGGGCGTACTCTGGTTGTTATCCGATCACCGGATTTTCCTTTTTCAATAAAGTAATGGCTGTCAGAAAGGGCTGCTATTTGAGGAAGATGAGTAATCAACAGAACCTGCCTGTTGCGAGCAAGGGACTTTAGTTTTTTCCCTACTACATCTGCCGTCTGGCCGCCTATTCCCGCGTCAACTTCATCAAAAATAAGGCTCTCGACAATGTCAGCTGAGAGTATTACATTTTTAAGGGCCAGCATAATACGTGACATCTCTCCACCTGATGCAGCCTTTCGGAGCTGGCGCAGCTCTTCTCCAGTATTTGCAGACATGAGAAATTCTACACGATCAAGGCCGTGGGGATAGAGGACGTACCGTTTATTATCCGTTTCAATGTCTCCATCAGGGCTTAGTTCACGCTTGATTGATACGCGAAATTCAGTTCCACCCATGCCAAGATCAGAAAGTTCTTTCATAACAAGGTGTTCAAGTTTTTGTGCTGATTGTTTTCGGGCTTCTGAAAGGGCCAGGGCTTTTTCTTTAACTTCCTTCATTACCTGTTTTTCTTCATCTTTTAGTCTTTCTATTTCCTCTTCGCTCGATGTTATCGCGTGGAGTTCCCGGCGGGCTTTTTCTGCATAGTCAAGAATTTCATCAATTGAGTCGCCGTATTTTTTTTTCAGGGATGAAATAAAAGCGAGACGTTCTTCGATCTGGTTGATTCTTTCTGGTGAAAAATCTATCCGCGTGCGGTACTCGCGAAGGTAGACTGCTACATCTTCAAGAGAATAAAAAGCTTCCGTGAGATTGGTTAACGTATTTGCAAGGTCTGTATCGTATTCTGCAACTGATGAAAGGCTTTGTTCGGCTTTTTTTAATTGCTGAAAAACACCCCCTTCCCCGCTGAGAAATTCGGCGGCCTGGTTTATCCCGGTAAAAAGTTTTTCAGCGTTTGCAAGGATGTTTGCTTCGCTTTTCAGTTCGACTTCTTCTGAGGGAATAAGTTCTGCGGCATCGATTTCTTTTATTGCGAAGGAGTTGTATTCAATGCGGCGAAGTTTTTCCCGCTCATCGATTTCAAAGGAAGTTAGTTTTTCCCGTATGCGCCCCAGGTGGTCATGGAGTTTTCGGATATCATTCACTTCCTCTCCATGATTTCCAAAATTGTCGAGAAGCTCACGGTGCCTGGAAATTTTTGCAATATTCTGATGTTCATTTTGTCCATGTATATCGAGAAGATATTCTGAAATATCCCGAACCTTTGAAAGAGGGACCTGAACGCTATTGACGAAACAACGACCTTTACCGCTGGCATACAGCTCACGGCGAAGAACCATGATATCATCATCATATTCTATGCCGTATTCATCGAGAAGTTTTTTTATGTGAGGTATGGTATTAATCTCAAAGGTGCCTTCAAGGAATGCCTTTTCAAAGCCGCTCCGGATCATGTCCGTTGTCATTTTCTCACCGAGAACACCGGAAATTGCATCAATAAGAATTGATTTCCCCGCACCGGTTTCGCCGGTAAGGACATTCAAACCCTTCTTAAAGGAAATAGTAATATCTTCTATAATTACAAAATTTTTAATGCGTAATTCTGTCAGCATTTTTTGTTCCTGTGGTGATATTTATTGTCCCCAGTTAAGTTTTTCCCTGAGGATGTCATAGTAGTTTTTTTCCGGGTGATGTACGAGATTAACCCGGTATTTTGATAAACGGAAGAGCACCTCATCGTTTCCTTCAATGTGAATAGCTTCCTGTCCGTCTATTGTCAATAATAAATTTTTTAACTCCGTTTCTACCCGTGCTTTAAGGATGGATTCTGCCGGTATTAGCATGGGTCTGATGCTCAGAGCGTGAGGGCAGACAGGAGTAAAAAGATAGGCATTGGAAATTTGCGGAGAGATAATAGGGCCCCATGCTGAGAGGGAATAAGCAGTTGAACCCGTGGGGGTAGAGATTATCAAACCGTCACCAGAATAATGATTAAGAAAACGACCATTGATTTCGAGCCTGAGACTGATGGCCCGGGAAAAGGAACCCTTTGAAAGAACAGCATCGTTAAGGAAAAAAAGGGAACCAGACTCTTTGCCTCCATGGATATGGACCGCTTCAAAAAAAGAACGATACCCTGTTTCAAGTTTATTGGTTAAGGCCAGGGGAAAAAATTTTTTACATTCTCCAGGGTTAAATTCGGTAAGAAATCCGAGGGTACCGCGATTGATACCGAATATAGGCTGACCGGTTTTGATGAACATTTGTGCTGTCCTGAGAAAGGTTCCGTCTCCGCCAATTGCAACGACAAGGTCTGCTTTTTGGGTAAAATCCTGTTGAGGCGCGATGTACTTTTTCAGCTCATTCTGCCGGGCCAGATCATAATCGGGCAGCATAATCCCGGCATCATGCGCTTCTATCAGGGACACAAGATTATGGATTGTCTCCAGAGACGATTCATCCCCGGGTCGAAAGTTTATGGATACGTGCTTTTTCATTTTCAGTTTTATCGTTTTTTTTGATTGTATTGTCGTATTGAGTCAGGCGTCAATTAAAAATCAATTTTTTACCGGGATGCGAGACTAATAAATGGTCATATTGTGTTCCCATGAAAGAGATACGAATATCAGATGTAAGAAATGGAAAGTTTTTAGAGATTTTTGAAAAAGTTTACAGGAATTATTGATTCTTGATACTATAAATCATGTCTTTTCCTCGAGCCAGGGGGCAAGAACGAGGAATTCCGGGTTCCTGAGATTTTTTTTATTATATTTCAGAGGGGCCCTGCTTTCAAATTGAATCATCTGGCATCCGGCTTCAGCTGCAACAGCATGGCCGGCGGCAGTATCCCATTCCATAGTCGGAGCGAGTCGCGGATACATATCAGCTGTGCCCTCTGCGACCAGACAGATTTTTAGAGAGCTGCCGGCGGAAACCAGAGAAATATTTTGATATTTATTTTTAATCTGATCGATCAGCTTTTCTGTTTTTTTATTGAGATGAGATCGACTGGCAACAATTGAAACTGGTTTACCGTCTTCAGGAGGATTAAGATTTGCTTTGATAATAGCAGCATTTTTGATTATTGTATCATTTGGAGCCCCTGAAGAAAAATCAGCTGCTTCTTCCGGGGTGAGCTTTATTTTTCGTGCCCCCTCCCCTTCTGATGCATAATAGAGAATTCGCTGTACCGGAAGATAGATCACTCCCAGTAGAGGCCTGCCTCTTTCAACCAGTGCTACGTTTACCGTAAATTCGTCATTGCGATTTATAAATTCCTTCGTGCCGTCAAGGGGATCGATAATCCAGAGGCGGGTCCAGTTTTCTCGCTCTGTATACGCCAGATGAGAACCTTCCTCACTTAATACTGGAATCCCGAAGCTCCCCTGGTCA
>CAZPEK010000004.1:0-2679 GCA_964585555.1 uncultured Leptospirales bacterium
GTTGAACCACGTGCCGGCGGGGAGAGCGGTGCTCAAGGTGGAGACGAACTTCCCCCCTGTTACCCTTCTCTGCCGCAGCAATGGCAGCCGTAAGAATTTCCTCTGTAAGGTTTCCCGGCATCGGGTCGGCAAAGCGCCGCTTCAGACTTGACATACTGAAAAATGATAAAATATCCATAATGCACAGTAAATACTTCATCCAGATCACCCTGTCAAGGGAAAGATTCCCGGGACATCATCCCAAAAAGCAATAAAAATGCTGAGATTGTACAGCTATCTCAATAACGCAGGGGCATTTTTATTGCATAATTTAAGAAGAAACAGTATATTGGCATCTACATTAATTTTATATAAAAACAAGGCACCCATCAGGCGATGAATAAAGAAGAATATACACTCAATAAGTTTCTACTTTCATTTAAGGAAAAATCAGCAGAGAAAGAGTACCGGGAGCATATAACAAAGAGAACCCTTCTCTTCTGCCGTATATCATGGATAATGCTGATAGTTATCGGACTCATTTTCAGCATTCTCGACAAAGAGTCCTTCGGCAGTGACGCCAATACGGTTCTTCTCGTCAGGATCACACTGGTTGTTGTCTCAGGCATCATTCTTGCCTCAACATTTACCAGGGCCATAAAAGAGCACCTTTACCTGAGCTCTTCTCTCTTTATCATGCTTCTCGGACTCTTTGCAACGTTCCTGGTGGCCATGGGTGATTCGAGATTTTTTACTCCCTATTTCACCAGTTTCTTCTTCGCCTTTGCCGGCATATTCACCACCGTGGGCATCGGCTTCAAATTCAGCACTGCCTCAATGGTCTTCAATATCCTGGTCTTTGAAATTGTCATCGGCGTTTTTCTGCCGGTACCGATAAAACTTTTCCTGCCTTACACATTCTTTCTTACAGGAATTTTTCTGGTCTATGCCTATATCGGGTACATGGTTGAATTCTTTTCACGGGAAAACTTTGCCATGTCAAAAAATCTCAATAATTCCCTCAACGAGATAAAAACTCTAAGCGGCCTGCTCCCCATTTGTTCTCACTGCAAAAAAATCCGTGATGACAGCGGTTACTGGAACCAGGTAGATGAATACTTTCGCGACCATGGCAACGTCACCTTCAGTCACTCATTGTGTCCTGACTGTGTTTCCCTGCTTCATCCAAAACTGAAGCTCAATACTGAATAATTTTTCTGACAACAGTTCTGCCTTATAAAATTCCATATAAAAAAGCCCCACGAAGGGGCTTTTTTTATTTTAATGCTCAATCAATCAACACCCCGCAGGCTGCACCTCACCCTGTACCTCGTCACGGCTGTCTACAGCACAACTGTTCCGCGGACCGTCGGCAATCTTCATTCGTCCATCAAGGGCAATAGCTCCCTCTCCTTCATCAAAGACCCGGACCGGATTCAGGTCGAGTTCTTCAATGGCGGGGAATGCACGCATCAGGTGAGAGACTTTTGCAATAATCCTGACCAGGGCGTTGACATCTGCCGGTTTTTTACCCCGGATCCCTTCAAGTATCGGGTACGATGTAAGCCGGGCAAGCTTCTCCCTGATTTCTTTTTCCGGTGCGGGGCAGAGGACTGTTTCAATATCCTTAAAAACTTCCGTGTAGATGCCCCCGTAGCCGAAAACAACCACGGGCCCGAAGGATTTATCCCGCATCGCCCCGACAAACATATCATGCCCCCCGGCAGCCATCTTCGCGATTCGTATTCCATTGATACGGGCGCTGCTCTGGTATGCCTTCACATTTTCGGTAATGGCGCGAAAGGCGGCCTGAACTTCCTCTCCATTCTTTACATTAACCACAACCCCGCCGGCATCGCTTTTATGAAGCACGTCAGGAGAATCAACCTTCATCACCAGGGGGAAACCCAGGGTGTCCGCCGCCTTCATGGCTTCCGCTTCATCACGTGCCACTGTCGAAGGGGCAACGGCAATCCCCCCGCGGCTCAGAGCCTCAAGGGTTTCTTCTCCGATATTTCCTGAACGCCCCTCAAGCCAGAGGCCCGTGCCCCTGAAATCAAAATCTTCAGCACCATCATTACCCTGGCGGCTCAGAACCTCCCGGGCGTAGTAATCCGCCTGGATTCTCAGGGCGGCAATAGCATCTTCGGCGCGGCTATAGATTGGGTAAGGAAGTTTACGCTTCATTTTGCCCATCACTTCCCCGGGTGCAGACATGGACACACTCAGAGGCTTGTTGGCGGCCTCCATAAAACTGATGGTCTCTTCTGAAATATCGGTATGAAACATCTTTTTGAATATCGAATCATCACCTTCCGGAAACAGGGGCCGGGCGTGGCCGTAGACTGCCCCGTCAACAGCATCACTGGCAAGGACCTCACCGATTATCTTCGGGTAGGCATCAATATCATAGATGTCTCCCATATCAAGGGGGTTACTGAATGTAATAATGCCCCCCGCATTGGTATACTGGTTGAGCCCCTCGTAGAACCGGACTCCCGGATCGGCAAACTCGAAGCCGTACTTTTCAGCCAGGTCGGCCATCATAACCGCTGATCCGCCTCCCGGCGTCATCACCATAAGCCGGTTACCCCGCATGGGAGGAAGCTTAAAGGCCCGTACCGCGGCAATCAGATCATGGACATGTCCTGATCTCTCTTTTATTGCTCATATCAGTATGCTGTGGAGAGACGGTAACCC
>CAZPEK010000004.1:2689-5250 GCA_964585555.1 uncultured Leptospirales bacterium
AGGCGGTATGACTCATGGCGGCGCGCCCCCCGGCCTCTGAACGGTTCGCCTTCAGGGCGATAATGGGTTTATTTATTTTTGAGGCCACCTCGACGAGCCGCTCACCATTGGCAATCGACTCAAGGTAAAGGCCGATTACTTCTGTCTCAGGGTCACGACCGAAATACTCAAGAACATCCGTTTCATCGACATTCAGCTTATTGCCGATACTGGCAAAACGGGCCATGCCTATATTCTCATCACGCATCAGGTTCCAGAGGACCAGAAAAAAGCCCCCGCTCTGGGAAATAAAAGAAAAGCCCCCCTTCTCCATTTTTATATGAGGTATAAAAGGAAGACAGACCCCGCTTACCGCATCAGCTACCGTCAGGCCATTGGGCCCGAGAAAACGTATATCATACTCTTCTGCCGCCTCAAGAAGTTCTGCAGCCAAGGTCTCACCTGAATCACCTGACTCGTTAAAGCCCCCTGCGAGAACCGCAACACGCCTGATGCCGAATTTTCCGCATTCACGCATTGCCAGAGGGATAAACTTTGCGGGAATCAGCATCACCGCAAGATCGGGAACTTCCGGCAGGTCATGGACAGAATCATACACATCAACGCCCTCAACGGTTTCCCCACCGCAGCCGGGCATTATCCCGTAGATTTTTCCTTCAAATCCCCAGCGCTGCGTATTGTCGAGTATATAGCCGGGAATTGACCTTTTCTTTTCAGAAATACCAAAAATTGCCATAGATCGGGGGTTAAAAAAACTTTCCATAATCCTCTCCTTGTCTCTTACATCCTCATGTACATCCCATCGAACAGTTAGTTAATTTCACTAACCTTCCATCTTAAAAAAATGTGAACAGCCCCTTAAACTATTCACATGTACTGCAAGTTAGTTAATTTTACTCACCAGGTCAACTATTTTAGTTAATTTTACTCACCTTTTCAAAAAAATCCTTGAATTCCCCTGATATTCAGTATTTTTGAACAGAAGATGCCTTCATCCAGCATAGAAAAGCACCAAAACAACATAAAAGAATAATTAAAATGATACAAAAAGAAAAAAGCCGCCCCGAGCCGCCGGGAAAAATAAAAATCATCAACGCCCTGCGAACCCTTCTCGAGTCAAAGGATTTCAACTCTATCAAGATAGCTGAACTGGCCCTGACTGCCGGGGTCACCGAGCCGCTGATATACAAGTACTTCAAGGACAAACGGGATGTTCTTCATTCACTCCTTCAGGAATACCTTGAGACACAGTTCAATACGGCAATTATCGAACTGAAAAAAATTGACGGCTCGCTGGCAAAGCTTGAGGCCTTTATTCACAGCTACATCAACGCCTACAACGAAGACCGGGTCATTGCCCGGGTGATTCTTCTCGAGGTGAGCAATTCTTATGATTACTACGAAAGTGTCCCCTACCGGCTTTTAAAAAAATACGGGTCCCTTATGTTTGATATTCTAAAGGAAGGAGTTTCCGAGGGGGGGATTCTTGATGACATCCATGCCCTCAACCTCCGTCACATGCTTTTCGGAAGTATCGACCGGGCGTGCCTGACCCCCATTGTGTTCAACAAGCCTATTAATGTGGAGGTTCTAAGCCGGGAGATGACCAGGCTGGTATTTGACTCCCTGGAGAAACGGTAGAGAGACTTAACTAATCTGCCTTCTCCCCTATGTATATTCTGGATTTTTCAGCTTACTCTTGCGGGAATGAGGGCACAGTGCTGGCGGCCAGGAAAAGATTATTCATCAATCTTTATCCACAAAACTGGAGATGTAATAAACAAAAACAAAGCAAACACAATCTGAAACAAAAGATGAAACAGGACAACATTGCCGCTTTCAAAGTAATATAAAATAGTATGTGTGATATTCACCGTAAGATCGCTTACCATGATCACTACTGAAAGTACAATCCCCCATTTTGGTTTAACCAGAAGCAGAACAATAGCCAGGGGGTCTAATAGCGTAAGCATTGTCCAGTAGATGTTTACCCCTAAAGACACATGATTATAGCCAAACAATCCAAGACGCAGAATATCCATCGTGTGGGTAGTTGTTCCAACAGCAAAACCAATGATGTAAATCAATGTTATAATTCTGATTATATTAAATTCTTTTTGATGAAAGTTTAACAGTTTTGATAAATACATTTTCAAAATTTTATCTCTCCATGTAGACAGCCGAACTCATGGCTCTTCAGCATTTTCAAAAAACTCCCTGAAGGCTCCAACGACACGGACACCAAATTCCTCTTCTGATTCGAAATCCCTGCGCTGCATCAAAACAATCTTTGCAAGATCCATGGCAATTGAATCATCAACCTTCTCAACAACATTTTTGATATCAATAAGATCGATTCCTTTTCCGTGGACATCAAGTCGATTCCCCAGAACAATAAGAAGGAAGAAAGAGAGGGAATCAATAAACCGCTGCTTTTCTATTTTTTGTCTTTCCAGATACTGAATATTATCCATCAACACCTCTTCAGACTGGTTGATCCGTTCTGCAAGGGTTTGATTGTTTTCCTTTAATCTGGCAGCAGCTCCGCCTACGCCAACATT
>CAZPEK010000004.1:5275-24881 GCA_964585555.1 uncultured Leptospirales bacterium
CAAATTCAGGATTACTGCGAACGAGGGCCTTCAGGTTATTTTTATCCGCCCTGGCGAGAATTGAATCTTCAAGGGCCCGGGCTGACGCTCTTCGCTTCAGGCCGGAAAGAACTGACAGTTCTCCAAATATCTGCCCTTCTTCAATGGTATTGATCTGAATAATCTCCTGATCTTTTTTTTGCTTAAATATTTCAATCTTACCGTTTTTCTAAAGATAAGATTCCCTTGAACGATCACCTTCTTTATAAATTATTTTTCCCTCCTTTACCCAACGCTCTTTGTGCATCGTTGTTACAGGATGAACAAATAATTTACGAACAGTCTCAAAACCGGGAAGCTTCAAAAAGAAAACTAATCCCTTTCGAAGCCTGAAAAGATGATATCGCTGCAACAGGAAAAGAAACACCAGCGGAGGATCAAGTATTTTAACAATAGAACCTGACGGACTGAACCCCGGGTCATGACTCTCCCATACGATTTCACCGGTTAGTTCAATAGAACGGAACCCCGGGAGATCAAGGGAAAATTGTAAAGTTGTACCAAGCCCGAAGGATTCAAAGGTACGAAGAAAACAGCTGGTAGCGGTAATATCATAAGTAATATACGTCTCTTCATTATCCTCCCCCCGGTTCAGGACAACGTCAATAATCACTGGAATTTTGATTTCACTGTATTTAAAAAACTCCGGGTTAACTGCACCAACCACGATAGTAATAAAGGCCATGGCGAGAGGAAAAATATGAAAAACAAGTATTTCTGTAGAGGAAGTTAAATTCAACTGAAAGCGGTACAGTAGAATGTTCTTATAAGAGAAACCTCCCACCGTCATTACCAGGAAAAAAACAAAAAGTAAAAATCCGGCTATCCCCGGACGCCATACAAAGGGAGAGATGGGAATAGCCGATTCTTTATCCATGGACTGACTTATCCACCGTTCGTATTTTGGCTGCCGCCAGATCATCAGCCAGTCATCAAAGCGTATTTCAAGGGCTTTAATAACATCCTGTCCCGGAATGATAACCGCCCGGGAAAGATTAAGTTCAAGGAAACCAACAAGAATAAAAAGAAGGGGGACAATCAAAAAAACATTTTGGCCACCAGAGAAAACAGCTACATCAAAAAGAGAATGTCCCAGCCAGGCGATTAAAAATCCCGTCAGAAGAGATTTAACCTTCAGTATCCGGGTATCACTCATCTTCATCTTCCCCAGAAAATAACCAAGTATGCCGCAGGTAGTAAGGTGCATGGGAACAGAAAAGAAAATTCTCAAAATTGAACCGGAAAGACCAAAATTTATTTCAAAAAAAACATTCTCGATTGCCGAAAACCCGAGAGCGAAAAAAATACCTGAAAGAACCGCCTCGACAATACTAAAATTCGGATAACGAAGCTGAATCAGAAAAATCGCAATCAAGGCTGCCGCTTTTTCAACAAGGCCCGCTTTAACAAAACCTTTAAAAAAAATATCATCCGAAGGGAGAAGGCTGCCAATGACAGGCGCCAGGAGAATAACCAAAAGGGCCATTGCCATACCGACAATAAATGCCTGGAGATGTTTTATATATTCAGGGCGAAAATGAAAATAGCGGCGATAGATGATGTAGAACATCACCACCGGAGAAAGAACCAGCAGCAGTTTCGTCCAGATCATAATTTTTCTTCAGCTCCCGAATTGCCCCTGGAGTAACGAGACATTATTATTTTATCGGTATAATGATCCGGGAAAATTATTGCATTTTCAAGAACACGAGAGACAGTATATGACTGTCCCTTGTGTTCTTGATAGTTTTATGATGCTATATTCTTCATTCTTCTTCTGTTCAGATACCAGGTACCTGTAATTAAAAGAAGGAAAAGAATGAGTAGTGAAAGAACCGCAGTAACATCACCCCTGGAAATAGCCAGGAGGTATCCAGCCATTCCACCAGGCTCGATTTCCCAATCCATTGACTCCTTTGAATTATGATCCAGGGTCGCAAACTGGTTTACAATAGTCAGGGTACGGTCAGACCTGCTGACACCCCGCATATCTACCTGAAAAACCTTCCAGTATCGAAGTGAATCACTGGCCCCGCCGGGGAAAGGAATCTCCTGCCACATACCTGTACTATCGTAAATCCTTAGAGTTATCGGTTCATCATACCAGCTTCCCGTGCTGGAGTACTTATGGACCGTGAAGGTATAGATACCAGGAGAGTACATGGAATTATCATCCAGCTTAAAGAGATTAATGGTCTCCGGTCCATAGCCCCGGGTGTTGTCCTGTACCAGCGAACAAGTGGCAAAGTTACCCACCGGGTCTGCTGAAGATGAGTAGCTGCCTGTTGATTCGGTATATGACTTTTTATGCCATGATACATGGAACCGCCCGTCAGCAGAAGAGTCGCTCTGGCCGACAACATGAAGGTCAAGGTCTTTAGGACTTCCCCCCCAGAGAACCGTAACCTTCAAACGATACGGCGCCAGCACCTCACTGAGGGCCTGTCTTCCAAGGGCGTTATCCCCGTCAACAACCTGGTTATCGACAAGAAGATCGTAGTAATTACTCTTTGAAATATTTACACTGTAGGTCCCCGGCGCCAGGGTTCCCGTAGAAAAGGTACCGTCACCACCGGAAGCAAGGGTTTCAATTACCGTGCCGGCCCAGTTTTTAATCTGGACAACCGCGTCGGTTATTTTTGCCCCGTCATTAGCGTCAATAACAGTACCGGTAAATTTCCCCGATGCTGCGGCAGAAGAGACCAGCACCATAATTCCCTGGTCAGAAACAGCTCCCAGGTTAACAGATACATTATTCTTCACCGCACTGTTATACCCTGATGCGGATATATCAATGCTGTAGGCATTATCACCAATCTCTACATCGGCAAAGGTAATATTTCCACTGCTGTCCGATGCAAGAGTCGCAAGGACAGAACCATCGGAGGCGAGTTTCAGTACAGCCTGGGCTCCCGCCAGATCCTGACCTGAATTATTTTTAATTTTCAATGTAATTGACCCGGTAAGAGTGATTCCATCTGAGGCAGAGCCGAAACTGCTCCAGTTGCCTGCCAGGTCAGCTGCCTTCACCCGGGCATAGTACTGAGAAGCAACTGAAGGATTAGCGGGCCATGTGTATGTTGCAACCTTTCCGATTGAAGCGCCGTCTGTGCCTCCAAAAATAATATTGCTGAAGGCGGCATCAGAAGCAACCTGAAACTTAACATCTTCCACATCACTGCCATTACTCCAGGAAAACACCAGGGCTGAAGATGAACTGACAGCACCGGAATCACTGACACTGATCAATCCCGGGGGGCTCTGGTCAATGACGAAAGAAACTGTAGTTGGAGACGACTGCCAGTTGCCCGCCTGGTCGCGTCCGATAACATTGAGATTATAACTTCCTTCATTAAGAGTAAGCGCAATATTTGACCCTGCATCGGTTTCAGTGCTCCAGGCTCCGCTGTTGAACTGGTATTTATAGAAGGCCACACCGTCACCGGCAACATCGATATCAACAGCGCCATTACTGGTTGCCGCAGATGGATATCCGCTCACTACAGCGGAAGGTGCCGTCAGGTCTACCTGCCAGGCAAAACTGGTTGCATCATCATCAGCCTGCCAGTTACCAGCAGCATCCTTTGCTACCACCAGGACCTCATGACCTCCCTCGGCAAGTCCCGTTACAGCCAGAAGCTCTGCTGCGCTGGTCTCACTACCCCAGCCCGAATCATCAAGGTTATACTTATAGGCTGTAACATCCTCACCCGCGACTGTTACATTAAGTCCCGTCTGATTAGTTAACGGTGAAGGAAGTCCTGTAAGAACCGCGTTACTGGCGGTTTTATCTATTTTCCATGAATGCTGCACAATATCTGTCTGAATATTCCCCGCGGTATCCATGCCGCGAACCTCGATGGTATGGCTTCCTTCAGAGAGATCCGTAAAACCAAGGCCTGTTGCAATGGCACTTACAGTTTGCCACTGCCCGCTGTCCAGACGATACTGGTATCCCGTCGAATCGGCTCCCTGAACGGTAATCGAAACATCGTCTGAACTGGTAGGATCACCAGGAGCATTCTGCAGAGTTAGCGCTTCCTGGGGAGGTGTCACGTCAATGGTCCAGGTAAAAACCGCTGCGTCAGTATCGGCCTGCCAGTTACCCGCTGCATCTCGCCCAATAGCCTTTATTGTGTGGCTTCCTTCTGTAAGAAGAGAAGAATCAAAGCTGAACGAGTTTGTCCCTATCGGCATATCACTGCTCCAGTCTTCCGAATCAAGACGATAGCGGTAATGAGTAACCCCGGTACCGAGCACAGAAAAACCCTGATCCTGTTCATTTGAAATTAGAGAAGGAAGAGCCGTCGGTTCGAATAAAACCACAGGCGCTGTCAGGTCCACACTCCAGGTATGAGAAATAGCTGACGCTTCGTTTCCCACACTGTCGACACCGATAATCTCAATAGTATGACTTCCTTCGGACAGATCAGAAAGGGGTACCGCGTCACCTGCAGAAAGAAGACCGCTCCATGATCCGCCATCGATTTTAAATTTAAAATATGCAACATCATCACCACCGACCCGAATATCCGGTCTTACTTCAGAAGAAGGATTATCAGGAAGTACCGGCAGGGTCACCGACGCCGGTGGCGTCAGGTCAACATTCCAGCTGTATGAAGTGGCGGCAGTTTCTTCCTGCCAGGTACCGGCATCATTTTTCCCAATTACATAAATTGAATGACTTCCTTCACTAAGATTTGTTTTTGTCACTGCGGCAGCAATCGAGGTTTCACTACTCCATCCTGAACTGTCAAACTTATACTTATAGGCAACGATCGAAGTGCCGCTTACATGAATAATCGCACCATTGCTTCCCGTTGTGCTGTCAGGCTGACCGCTCAAAAGAGCAACCGGCACAGAGGTGTTTATTTTCCAGGTGAAGCTTGTGGCGTCCGCTTCGTCCTGCCAGTTGCCCGCCAGGTCGCGGGCCACGACTGTAAGAGTATAGATTCCATCTTCAAGATTTTCGCGTTTAAGGCTGCCGTTGAGCTCACCGCTCCAGCCTTCATCATTTAATTTATACCGGTAAGCGAAGGCATTAAGAATGGTAACATCAATATTCTTATCAGTAGTTATATTAAGGGGAAGATTATCAAAAGCTGCCACGGGCGCGGTTGTATCAACAGTCCAGTTAAATTGAGATGGGGCGCTTTCAGCCTGCCAGTTGCCCTCTGAATCCCGGCCAATAACATCAAGGCTGTGACCGCCTTCAGCAATACCGGCCCTGGTGATTGCCGTACCAGTATCCCGCTCTCCGCTCCATTCACCACTGTCGATACGGAACTTATAGGCGACCACATCTTCACCGGCAACCGATACATTTAAATCAGTTATATTCGTTACAGAGACCGGGGTATCGGATAAAGCAGCCAGCACCTTCCCCCGGCCCGGATACTCACGGGCTAATCCGGCCATCTTATTCCCCGCCAGATCAGAAACATCTTTTATGTAACACTGGTAGGTAATCCCGTAGGCCATACTGCTCTGAAGTTGAACCTTCACGGTGCTTCCCGATTCAATGCTCAAAGAATCTACCAGCAGAGCCGTACCGCTGCTGGTAATAATATAGTTAAGCGTTTCAAGAGCACTTGTCTCTTCTACAGGTTCAGAAAACTCTACCACCACTGAATTATCCGATACTGCCCGCACCGTGTTGATAAAAGGTGGGGACGTATCCCGGCTGATGGGACTATCATCAACATAGGGTTCCTTACCCATATGGGTTTCAATACCGCAGCCACTAACCATAAAAATAATTAATAATGCTGCTGAAACAATAGAGAGTTTTTTCAATTTCATAATAACATTTCCTCGCGCAGTGATATCCTGATGGGAAAACGCTACAACAACGTTTACACATAAGGAAAAACGGACAATTTGTTACAATTTTACTTCTATAATAATAACAAAGTTTTCAATCAATGTAAATCGATTAATTAGCAATCAGGTTCTCAAGACATGAATATCTAAGGGAAGAGAAATCAAAGTGACAAGAAAAGGAACCAGAGTAATGTAAAAAATATTTGTCTTTGCCGTTTCAATAGTATATTATAGTGGACAAACTTAAAATTTCAACTCTTAAATGGAGCCGTAGCTATGACAAAAAACATCTTTTATATATTCATAATCGGAATTATCACAATAGCCCTTACGGAAAACTCCTTCGCACAGAGAAAGAAGAAGCCCCTGAAAAAACCTGTAAAAATTACTGAAAAAATAGCTGCAGACGATAAAGAAAAAAAAGAAGATAAAAAGGATACCGGCATCTATGGTAAAAATATAAAAATACATATCTTCGGCGGCGGGGCGATGACCTACCCGGGGGGAGACATTGTAACTGATACTGACGCAAAGGCCGCCGGTCAGGTCTCTTATGGTTATGAGGCAGGCATCGGCGTTTCATATATGTTTCTCGGTGACATAGTCGGCATAGATCTCTCTACTCGTTATATGGCGAACAATATGACTATTAAATATTCCGGATTAGACCCCAATACAGGCACCTATACGTATAAAACTTCCTTTATGGATACCTCTGTTGGGGTAAAGGGATATCTTCATTTTATCTTCCTTTACTACGAAACCGGTCTCTCCTTTGGCATCAAGCCGGTCAAATGGGACAGGGAAGGCCCCTCGGGAACCGAAGCTGAAACTGCATGGGCAGCAGGTCACGATCTTAAGTTTAATATTTCATATTATATAGGCGGCGGCCTTGCCTTGCCGGTTACAAAACTAATTTCAATTGAATTCGGCTTTCGCTATGAAGTCGGCTTTATGCCGATTATTGAAGGACCAACCCCGCTTGATGGTTTATCTGACACCGACAAGCTGACAACACGCTATGCGGGACTCCGTGCAGGGGTGACCTTCTCATTGTAAACAGCAGGAAAAACAGATTGAATATTTATTAATCTCCAGGTAGATCATCCGATTAACATGAGGATTTATTCACCGACAAAACCTATTAAGAAATATGCAGTTACAATATATTATATAAGGAGAATCTAACATGTTAAGAAGTCTTAATGATATTATCAATGAAGTACATAACCACCCAAGACAAAGGGTCGCCATTGCTGCCGCCAATAAAATTAGTGTAATTCAATCAGCTGTTGAAGCTTATAAAAAAGACATAGCCCTTCCAATTTTATTCGGTGATAAAAATCGCATTGTTGAAATTTTAAAAAATGACCTTGATTTTGACCCGAGTCTCTTTGAAATAATAGATGAAAAAGATGACCTCAAAGCCTCAAATCTTGCAGCCGGTGCAGTCCGCAGTGGAGAAGCAGATATCCTTATGAAAGGCAATGTCCATACAGATGATTATTTACGCGCGGTACTTGATAAAGATAATGGTTTAAGGGCAGGAGTAATTATGAGTCATTGCTTTGTCTTTGAACGTAAAGCTCAGAACAGGCTTCTTATCATTACTGATGGCGCCATGAATATTGCTCCAGATCTGGTTAAAAAAGCTGAAATCATCTTAAATGCAGTCTATTTCGCCGAGTGTCTGGGAATAGAAAAACCAAATGTTGGAGTGCTTGCCGCAACAGAGGTAGTTAATCCCGAAATGCCTGCCACTCTGGATGCAGCCGCTCTCAGCACTATGGAAAGAAGGGGGCAGTTCCCCGCATGTACAGTGGACGGTCCCTTTGCATTTGACAATGCCATTAGTGCTGAAGCAGCCAGGATCAAAAATATTGAAAGTGAACTGGCTGGCAATTGTGACATACTTCTTGTTCCAAATATAGAAGCAGGGAACATTATGGTAAAGACATATCGGTACATGCTGGGTGGTGAACTTGCTGGAGTCTTAGTAGGGGCATCGTCACCAGTGGTGCTTACATCCAGGGCTGACTCTGCCGAATCAAAACTGTACTCTATTGCTACAGCAGTTGTAATGGCCGGGATTAAAAGATCAGGAAGATTAAAGATAGGGAAGGTTCATTTCTAAATCATTATTATTTAATTTCTATTTTATCTAAACCAAGAACCTGCTGCATATTGTAAAGACCTGGCTCTTTCCCTGCTAAAAATGCAGCACCTTCCAAAGCGCCAAGGGCAAACATAGCTCGATCTTTGGCGTGATGATACATCTTAAATGTATCGAATTCTGATTCGAATACTATTTCATGATTTCCAATAATCTCACCTTCTCTTAACGGTTCAAGGTGACGAACGACATGATTTGATGCTTTCTCGGCTACTTCCGCTAATGTAATAGCTGTTCCTGATGGTGCATCTTTTTTATGAACATGATGCTCTTCATAAACATTGATATCTTTTAAATCTTGAAGCTTTTTAGAAACCAGTTCTGTTGCTTTAAATAAAACATTTACACCTATAGACATGTTTGTCCCGTAAATAACTGGAATTATTTTTGCCGCTTCATTTACTTTTTCAGTTTGTTCAGGACTTAATCCTGTTGTTCCAATAATCATTGCAATTTTATATTTCACACAGGCTTCCAGATTTTTCATAGTCCCGTCGGGAAGAGTAAACTCGATTAAAGCATCGGCTCCTGCAAGCGAAGCATTATCAATGCTGACATCAATTCCTTCACATCGTTCTTTAATTTTTGGATGCCCCGGGTGTTCCAGTAATGTATGAATAGTGAAACGTTCCGGTTGTTGAAGTGCACGCTGGGTAATTTTTCTTCCCATTCTGCCATGGCAACCGCTCACCGCTAATTTAATCATTATATCCTCCGAGGGATGTGTGCTAAGCATATGTATTTAAAGCTTCTTTAATTTTGAATCTCATTTAAATAAGCTTCAAAAAATTCTAATCTTTTATTTTTGCACTTATATCTTCATAGGCTACAAGTGCAGCAGATATGTTCAACAGTACGGGCATCAGTTTCCGATCGATACTTTTTCGTATATAAAGGGCTTTATCCATTGAAGTTGTACCAATAACTGCAATGAGAATATTTTTATCGTAAATCTGGTACCCTATCGTACTGTTTGATGTTTTCCATCCACCACCTATATTGCTGCTCTCAGGCTTCATTTTTACAGTATAGGTACTACCATTAAACCTGATATATCCTGTTTTACTGCTATATGGTCCGTCTATATACAGAAAAATCTTTTTATTACCTGAAATAAATTCCCCCAAAAGATTATTCTTTTGTAATGTTGATGATTTCATCTTCAACTTAAATAATTTAATCTTCTCTTTTTCTACTTCAGCACTGGCAGCGCATTTTCCTCTCCAGTTAAAACCATCTGGTCCTGTTAGTTTGAAACTATAGGTCTGTTTTGCCGATACTGTTTTCAATGATTGAGAAAAAATAGAAAAACCTGAAGAATCGGTTTCTGTACCGGATCTATCGGGGAAAGCCGTGTAAGCTCCAATAGTAATTTTTTCATTAAGTATACCAAAGGTTACTTTTTCTTTAATATCAATAACATCAAAGGAATTTCGAATGCTTCCTTCGGGAAATATAATTTTCATAGATGAACAGGAAGAAAATATTGTAAGGGAAAAAACCAATAAACATACAATGTGCTTTTTTAGCATTAAAGTCTCCGTGAACAAAATAAATTTTAAAAACTGGTATGATATTGACTAAAGGCACCGTCAACACAAGACTTTTTTTAATTTCTCATATAGGCACAAAACACCCGGCATGCAGGGCTTTTTTGAATTTTGTAAAATGGGATCTGTATAACCTGAAATCTTTCCTTGACATTTATGAACTTTCGGTTGTTGCATTATTACGCGAACACATAGCACATAAAAACTAAAAGGCCTCGTCAAGTCCTTGATCCTGATTTTCTTAAAAAATTCTTTACAGTACAGCAGCCATAAATGGATGTCAAAAGGATCTGAAAAAACCTTTATAAAATTGTTGAAAAAACTTCCTTGTTTTCGTCTAATAGTATTATGAACTCTAAGAAAGAATTGATTGATGATAATAGTGAATTTATTGATAATGCAGTCCATGATGAAAATCTGGATGAAACACCACCCCCTGAAGCTTACAAAAATCTTTATAGAAAGGTAAAGGATAAACTCCCTAAAGAGGCAGCCCTGTCACAACTTTCCAAAAAACAGGTTTACCTTTTCATGTCATGGGCAGAGCTGGACCTGTTAAGGCACAAGGATGAACAGCTTGGCATCATAAAACTCTATAAAGTATATTGTGCAAGAGGAACAAAGTACTGGCTTGACCCTTCCCCATGGCTCCGACAGCTGGACAGAATTCTTGAACTCTATACAGGAAAGGGACCTCAACGAAAAGAGGTGCTCAGTCCGTTTGTTGAACTTCTTATAGACTGCGGCACCCATGATATAAATCCAACATCTTTCCTTCAATATATTATGGAACCGAGACTGTCAAGAGATAAAGACTGGCGTCAGTGGCCGAAAAGACATCTGGCTCCTTTAAAAATTATTCTCCATATCTTAAAAGAACTTCGAAAATCACCCCCCTTTGACAGACCTGTTCTCGGGAGTGAAGGAAACAGGCTCACCAGGGACGTTGTTCTGGTAAAATACGGAGGTAAACCTCTCTCATTTTACAGTGAAAACGATCTGGCCCGTGAAGACATGGAGAAGAAATACATTTCTGCCTGGCGGAACCTGAGTCTTGATAATGCCTTTACAATCTTTTTTATGAAATCCAATGTTCTTCATTTTATGTATACCTTTTCAGGAAAAATCAGCTTTCAGCATCTTATTGCAATCCTGCAGCAAATGCCTCAGATAGAAGAAGGCTTCAGAGAAAACTTCCCTTCAGAAACTTTTAACATCAATGTATCTGCCATCCCCCTTAATCTCTATGACTACGATATTAATAAATCAATATTGAAACGAAGGGAAAAGGGATTTAAAAATACTGATTTCACCAGAGAACTTCATGCATATATGGACATCATTTCATCCCTCCTGAAAACCAGTGCCGGCATTTATCTATGCGGATACTTTGCCAGGAAACTGACAGCATTTAAGAACCCGGATCTTGCAGATTCAATGTCACGATTAATAGATGTTCTTACAGACAATGGAGGAAAGCATATATATATCTGGCATACCAGTAAACTTTTAACTATGAATGTTTCTGAACATGACTTTTACCTTAACATGATATCAGAGGCGGGGGGGTGTGATCCACTATATCCTGCAGCCGGGGATATATTTCATGAAGATCTCAGTGAATTTTTAAAACCTGAAGACCTCATATCATCCCTTGAAGAGCTGGATATTACAATGGAAGATATTGCCTGCTCTTCACAGAGATCTGAAAATTCTCTCAACGCATCTTTGATAACACCTGGTATGATCCTCAATGCTTATATGGATAAATTCAGTAACAGGGCTGAATTCATTGAAGAGATTATAGATGATGTATGCAATGGAGAAGATGGAAAATGGGACGATAAAAAAATCCATAAAATAGACAGCCTGGGGGGGCCTCTCCATTATCCTCTTCTAAAAAGAATGATAAAGGGTATAAATGCAGCATTCTTTTTTCAATCAAAATCCCGGTCTTTTAGTGAACTTTTTCATCTCTATGACCATAATCAGGGAAAATATTTTCACAAAGGGAGGGTAGACTTTTCTCTGGCTGTTGGAGATGCTGAGGATTTTCTCTCATTGGATAACAGGATACAGCACCAGGTAAGAAAACAGGTTGATATCACAAGGTTTCAGGATCTATGGACATGTTTGATGTCTGAAGAAAAAAACATTAATTCTATTCTTCCCTCAATAAACCAGATGGCTATGTCATATATAAAACCTGTTGAAAAAATTGAAAGTGAACTTATTAAGCTTTCCAGAAATGATGGTATAGACAAAAAAACAGCGAAGAAAATAAAAAAGAAAGAAAAATCATTAAATGTTATGAAAGGTCAACGAAAAAACCTGCTTAATATCATGTCACTCTTTGAAAACTCAGGTGATAATGAAAAACTGTTAATCCTCCTTCTTATTGGAGGAGCGAAATCCCAGACAGGAGATGATTTTTCACGTAATGGCATTGGCTGCTGCGTAAACATGTTTATGAACAAGGCCTCAGTTTCAGAGAGAATTGCATTCCTCAAGCAGGATGTTCCCATTGAAATATTAACACTGGATCAGGCGAAGTGGATCATGAATACTCTGGATGTTCTTTTAAATGAACTTACTGCTGAAGTGGACAAAATTCTTAAAAAGAATGAATTCAGACAAAACGAGCTTCTTGAAATATTCAGACCCTATATTCTAACCAGGTCAGGAGATCTAAACAATGAAGCTTTTGATGCAGCCTTTAAGTCAATGACTTCATATAATAAGCTCACAAGCCTTATTTCAAAATGGCAGGAAATTCTGGAAAAGAACCATGTTTCAGAAAAGAAGAGAGCTCATTTTACCATTATGACATCTGCAGAGCCTCTTGATGCATACTATGGTGACATGGGAAGTATCTGTTTGTCAGGATACCCTGAACTATCAAAACATGAATCATTCATTAACTGCAGGCTGATATCACACAAGGATCGATCAATAGTAGGCATGGCAGTTCTCTATTATTCATCTTATTCTCCTGATAAAAATTACAGTAAGGGATTCTGGCATGCCTTTGCTATCAATCCTTTACCTTCTCTTCTGGGTAATCTTACCTTTAAAAATCAAATGACTGTATATCTCCATTTCAGATCTCTCTTCGAGAAGGTTTCCAGAGAAAGCGGGAAACCTGTTACCCTCTCCGGTATATCAACATGGGGAATTGTCTCCAACAGTGACAATTTCGCACGGGGAATAATAGCACTTGAAAGGAAGTGGGGAGCTGTCGAAACCATGAATGCCAGAGGACTGAATGTTCACTACAAAGAGAATGAATTTTCCCATGGCCTCATAATAATTGACCCTGAGAGGAAGGAATCTTATAAAACATAGATATCCTGTCGAGATTTACAAATCCAGGCTGCAATCTGCCAGCACATGAAACACTTCAGTTGGTCCCAGACAGGAAAAGATTAGAAAAAATGACCGACCCATGAAACGGATCGGTGACATTTTTTTCATTTTTTTTGTTTCATCATTGAAAAAATAGCCTATACTCTATAGATAGACAAATAAAGTCTGTTACCGGAGCCGGCACAATTAAAATGTTTACGATTCTTCACATTGACAACAGTTCTTTTTTCCGCCATATATTTAAAAAAACCTTTGAAGAAAAAGGGTTCAAATGCCTCTCTGCAAAGGATGTAAATAACGCCTTTGCCCTTCTCCAGGGCAACAAGGTCGACCTGATCGTCACAGGCATTGAGGTTCAGGGCGGGGGTGGTGAATATTTCACCAAAAGTGTCAATGCCAGCGAATACCGCAATGTACCAATCATAGTCTGTACCAGCACTGATACAATAGAAGAAAGACAGACCATGTTCTCCAAAGGAATTATTGACTATGTGCCAAAAACAAAGGATTTCGCCGAACACCTTCTCAACGACATCCAGAGGCTGACAAAGAAAGACCCGGCCCGGGAAGAAATGAAAAATATGAGTATCGCGGTCCTTGACGACAGCAGAATGGAACTCGGCATTATTAAAAACATTCTACAGCTCAACAACATTACCAATATCGATTATTTTTCTAACCCCGTGCAGTTCCTTGCTTCTAAGAAACAGTATCATGTTTATTTTATTGATATTGTGCTTCCAGACATATCAGGCGAACAGGTAATTCTGAACCTGCGAAACCGGTACCCCGATAGTGTCATTATCGCGATTTCAGGGATAGACAACTACAAGGTCATCTCAAACATTCTTAACATGGGGGCCGATGACTACATTCTCAAGCCCTTTAACGCCAGCATCTTCATGGCCCGGCTCACCTCAAATGTACGAACCTACCTCCTGCTGAAAAGGCTTGAGAAGAAAAATCATGAACTCGAAATGACCTCCCGGATAGATGAACTGACAAAAGTATATAACCACCAGCATATACATGAACGCCTTGTAGAAGAAATTCGCCAGTCTCAAAATGAAAAAAAGGATCTCTCAATAATACTCTTCGGCATTGATAATTTCTCCGCTATAAATGAAAAATTCGGCCACCATGTTGGCGACAAAATTATCAAGACCACGTCAAAAACCATCAGTGAAAGCCTCAGCCAGATTGATTCAGTTGGCCGTTACGGTGGCGTAGAATTTCTCCTTGTACTTCCCGAGACTAATCTTGATGAGGCTCAAAAACTTGCAGAAAGAATCCGGCAGCGCATCAACAAGATCACCTTTAAAGAACAGCGCCTTTCCGTCAGCGGCGGCGCTGTTGAGCTTGCAGAAAAAGAAAGCGCCATGGACATGATACGCAAAGCTGACTCCCTTCTTTTTAATGCCCGCAGAAAAGGAAAGAACCGCTTAGAAGTAAACTTCGACTGGGAAAACTATTGACAAAAATTCATGATGACTCAAAAACGCTTTTGAGTCATCATGACAGCAAGCCCCCGCAGCAATGGAGAAAATAGTGCAGGAATACCTGAAGCAGTTTACTGAAAGAACTCTTATCGCCACCCGTGCCGGAGACCTTGAACGGGACAAGATCAAGGCTGAACTTGAATCACTTCTCGCAGACAAACCAGCTGACGCGTCACCTGACATGATGCATTACCTGCAGTTTCTCATTACCGTTGTCAAGGGAGAAAAGGCAGAAGAGTTATGGGGGAAGTTAACCGGTGACCTTCAGAATATTTTCGGCGAAGTCATGAAACAGATGAAAGGATCCGATATCTCTGAAGTGCTGAAAGAGCTGACCAAAAAGGCTGTCCTTGCCCGCCAGTCAGGTGAAAACACCGAGGCCGTTACTGCAGAACTTGAGATGATTCTTCAAAACGCCCCGAAAGACGGCAGCGACAGCGTGGGCCGTTACATTACCTACCTCCTGGCACTGGTCCAGGGCAAGGAGACCGAAGAACTGGCATCAGGTATTGAACAGGGACTCGCTGATATTTTCCATGCCGTCATGCAGGAAGTTTCCGGCATGGACATGATGAAATTTTTTGACCGTCTCACCGAATCAGTCTTTAAAGAGACTAAAACAGGAAAACCCGACCAGGACATCTCTGCAGGAAAGGTCATCGAAGAGATGCTCCACGGGAGCACCCCGCCGCCAAAGGCAATTATAAATTACCTCGAGCTTCTCACAGCGGTCCTTGAAAAAAAAGATACCATCGATGACCTGCTTTTAGATATTGCCCCGGAGCTCCAGACAATATTCAAGCAACACCAAAAATAAAAACTTATCGGAAGGGGGAAGCATAAAAAAGCTACTCATCAAAGAGAAAAAATTCCCCATAGATTACATCACTGCTTTTTTCTGCTTCCTTTTTCAGGGCCTTAAAATCTATACCGGTTTCACTCTTTTCAACAGGAAAATTATCACTGAGGATAATCTCTTCTATAAGGATATCCTCAAAAAGATCTTCTTCTAGGGCCTTTTTTACCTTTTCACCCGCATCAAGGGCATTAGCCGCCCCGACCAGAGCATTCATAAAAGCACCGGCACTGCCGGTTTCTTTAAAAAAATCAGATTCTTTTTTTGCACCCACTTCAGCGGTTACAACATAGACAGTTTTGTTTTTCATCAATATATATTCCCGGTACGGTTAACGTAAGCCCCCCGGTGGAGGCCCCGCACACACTCTTAATTACTTTGCTGCTGAAAATTAATCAGAAATACTTAAAGGAAAGCTCATCAGACGGCCTCTTCTTTCGACATCGATGGCAACCTTTGATTCTTTAGAAAAATTCTGCCAGAAGCTGTAAAGTTTCTGAGAGCTGTCCATCTTCTTATCATTAACCCGCATGATAATATCACCGCTCCGGGCACCAATTTTATAGAAAAAGTTATAGGGCCGCACTTTCTTCAAGCGAAAACCTTCAATTTTGCCGTTTTTCCGGTAAGGGCTGATAACAATACCTTTAAGCATATTTTCCATATTGTTCTTCAACTGCTGTTTAATCTCCGCACGACTGATATTCTTTTTAAGGGTACCACCGGCTGTCGATTTACCCTTAGCTGATTCAGGCGTTGCTTTCTTATTGCCATCATAAATCTTCAAGACCGCCCGGCCCGAGGCTCCTTTCAGGACAACAGAATCCATGCGGATACTGACCAGCTTATAGCCGTATACATCTTCCCAGAGCCTGAAGATTTCCTTCACCTGCTCAACAGGAGGAGCATTCTTACTGTTACGGCCCCGCCGGGAAACCCTGCGCTGGACGCCCTTTCGTATAAAGGCCCGGGCAATTGAAGAAGGGCCGGTAATGGTTCCAATGAGGTTCAACTCACTCACGTCGGCATTAATAACTTCCTGTGAAGAGGAAACATTCGGGTCGCCAGCCGCGGGATTAGGAAAAAATTTTGCATCTTCAAATATGGTCTTTTCATAGACCTCGAAGGGCTTACGGGTCTTTTGGGCAATAGACTTACGCCTGACAGAAGACCGGGAACTCACATTTTTCCCCTTCTCAGGCTTTAAAACAGTCGCCCCCACCGTGCCGGTGATAGTAACCGCCGTTGTATATGAGAAGATAAGAACCGCGGCCATATTCAATAGATGATATTTAAAATTCATAGTAGTCTGAGCAGTCCCTTACTGGTAATTAATAGTCAACCTGCCGAACCAATTGTTACAGCACTGGTGTATATAAATAACCAAATAGAGCCTGCCCTGTCAACCCAATAAATATTACAGTCACCTCTAAAAAGTGCCCTTTCCCTGTATTACAAAATGAAAAAAGAGGTTTTCACCTGTGGTTGAGAGAGGCTTAAAATTTAGCTTTTAGAAGTCTCCTTATATTACCCCCCGTTTTTTAGCCATAGTCATCATCTGCTCCATTGCATTCTGCGGGGGCTTACGGTAGGCATCGCCGGTTTTCTGGATCAGTTTCATCGCTTCAGTAGGGCATGTGGGTACACAGAGGCCGCAGCCGATGCATCGATCATCATCAATAACCGCCGTGCCTTCATCACCAATGGAAATGGCATCCATCTGGCACCGTTCAAGGCAGGCCTCACACCCGGTGCACTCCTCTTGGGCAACCCTGGCGAAATAGTTCGAAAAGACCAGCTCTGCAGGCTTCGGCTGTTTTTTCAATGACAGAAGAACGCCACAGCAGTCACCACAGCAGCTGCACATCCCCGTGGGATTCTGAGAAGTTGCCGGCTGAGTAACCATCCCTGCCGCCTGGGCCTTTTTTAAAATATCAAGGGCTTCATCATGGGTAACCTGGCGTCCCATCCCATTGTCAATATAATAGCGGGCCATGGAACCGAACATAAAACAGGTCTCCATCGGTTTACCGCAGCCTTTACCCACGGTTGCTTTTTCCTTGCGGCAGATACAATCGGCAACTACAATGATATCAGCTTTCTCAAGCATTTTTCCCGCATCTTCAAAGGGAGCGATGCGATATTCGGGAGTCACTGATTCTCCAATCGGTATAGGCCGAATAAAAAGTTCAGCACTTTCAGCAATAGCCCCGTGCATCGCTTCATCAAAATACTTTTCGAAAAGCTCTGCCAGGTTACGGTCAAAGTTATCGACCTTATACTCAAGCAGGCCGTGCATAAAGGGGATCGCCCCGTACTTTGAAACATTATTTTTACGAGTCCGGAAAAGAAGGCCTCGGGCAGCCATATCCTCAAGGTGGAGAGCCAGCTCATCTTCAGACCGACCGATTCGTTGGGCAATTGCCCCGGGGGTCTCGAGGAGGGGAGTCAATTCTGCAAAAAGCTCCGCGTCTTCAAGAGCAAAGAGAGCCTCAAGAATTTCTATTTCTATTCCCGATTCGGTTGCGGGAAACCCGACAGAATAAGTATCGAGTTGTTTCTGAATTTTACGATAGAGTTCTCTACTCATGATTTTCTCCGGATCTTTTTGATTGTTTTATAATTGAAGACATCTCATTCATTTCAGGCATCAGCCATAAACTGCTGACGGCAGAGCACCAGTGCCATTCTTTCAAGACCAGCTTCACGATCTTTGTTGTATTCTGAATATTCAGGGGATGAGATCATTGAGATGAAAGCCTCCCGCGAGGGATATTCGACAAGAATCACCTTGTCCCAGTCTTCATCAGCCGTACCGATAAAGGTCATGGCGGTTTCTCCCGCCCATAAAACGCGGGCATTAAAGGTCTGCAGAAACCCCATCATGACACTGGCATATCTTCCATAGGAATCTTCATCACTGAACTTTAACAGGTTGAGCATGACAAAGGCCTCACCCCCGGGGAATTTCATAATTTCAGCAAGCTGTTCTTCTGTTGGATTGATCATATCTTCCTCTCCCAAATTTTTTTAAATCATGCAGGAAGTTTACCCCATATCCAGGGCAGCTTCAATTTCTTCCCGTACCAGTTCATCTGATTCAGCAGTAACTTTTCTGAAATCATTAAGAACCTGTTTTGCGTAACGTTCCCCGAGACGGCCGACACTCCAGGCGATCATGCCCCTGACCCTGGGATCATCGTTTTCGCCAAAGGCCTTTTCCAGTGCAGGAAGATATTTATCATTGCCGCTGTTTCCCATGACACGTGCAACATTCATTTTCCATTTCCATATTTTGTCCGGGCCCATGTAAAACATGTGAGGCCAGACCCGTGCGAGAAAATACTCTTTATCCATTAAAAGAAGTTTTGTTAAATCGAAGTCTTCTTCCTTTGCCACTACCCTTTTATTCAGAGGAAGATCTTCTGCCAGCCAGGGGGCGTTTCGGGGACAGACATCCTGACAGCGGTCACAGCCGTAGACATAAAGCCCCATGGGTTCCCGAAGATCCCTGGGTGTAATTTCTTCACCATAATATGTCAGATAAGAAATACAGAGCCGAGGATCAATAGTGCAGTTCCCCTTCAGGGCCCTGGTAGGGCAGGCGGCAATACAGGCGTTGCGGCACCAGTCAGGACATCCGATGCCCCCTGAAGGTTCATCGGGATCAAAGGCATGATCGGTAACAATAGTTATGGGGAGCACCCAGCTTGACTTTTGCGCAACGCTCTTAGAATAAAAAAGACAGTTTTTACCGAAGTCCCCTAGACCGGCACGAGCGGCGGCAACACGGTGAGGCAGATTAAAAGGAACCTTTGAAGCAATGCCGTTATCGCGAAGAAAGCTTCTGAATTTTTTAATTCTCACTGCCAGGCCATCTTTCGTGACCCGGTCATCATCAAGATAGCAGCGGCCGAAATGTTTTTCAAGAAACCGGGGATAGGCTTCTCTGAAATAAACATCAACAAGTACGATAATACTCTTAGCTCCCGGCAGAACCGACGCGGGATCAGTCCCCTCTTTAAGACGAACACCCGCAGCGTCTGCCCAGGCATATTCATTATTCATGGCTTCAAGACGGGTTTTCTGGTCGTCAAAGGGCTCGGCGGTGGTAAAGCCAATATCCTCGAAACCACACTCCCTGGCCATCGAGGAGTCGCCCATTCGCTTCGAGGCCTTCTCCTATCTCTATCGGCCCAACGGTCACTTCTCTCCCCAGGTCTTCGCCTCCCAGGTGGCCACGGCTCGGCGCCTGTCGGACCGATCCGGGCGTCCTTTCGAATTCGCGCTGTTGGCCGGC
>CAZPEK010000004.1:24891-26063 GCA_964585555.1 uncultured Leptospirales bacterium
AAGGGCTCGGCGGTGGTAAAGCCAATATCCTCGAAACCACACTCCCTGGCCATCTGTATTACTTCTTCACGATTAATCAACAGTTACCTCCATGAGGGCTTTTAGTGAATCAATGCAGTCTCTGAAGTCACCAGCCTTTTTGCTAAGACGGGAAAGCATCACCGCACCCTCAAGGGCCGCGACCATGTGCCGGGCAAGGGGAGCCGGCTGAAGGCCAGCATGAATATCCCCTTCACGCTGCGCGGTCTCGATGAGAGAAATAAACATTTTTGCCCATCCATCAAAGATGCTTCTGACAAGTCCGGCAAACCGGGGATTGGCGTCGCCCAGCTCAAGAGCGATGTTTCCAAAAATACAGCCTCCCTCGAACTTACGGGCCCGATGATACCGAAAAATTGAATCAAAAATACTGTAAATTTTTTCAAGGGCTGTATCACCCCTTACACGCGATCCGATAAAGGCATTATAATCATCACGGGCCTTTTCTATCATGGCATACACCAGGTCTTCTTTATTCGAAAAATGAAAATAGAGGTTGCCTTTCTTTACGCCGGTAACCTCAATGATGTCACTAATGCTGGTTCCCCCATAGCCCCGGGTATTGATGAGCCCCATGGCTGACTCAAGTACATGTTCGCGGGTTATTTCGCCTTTTCGTTTTTCCATTTACTCCACCATTAATATACTGACCATTCGGTACATTATTAGAATAAAGTTTTTTTGTCAAATACTAAATGCAAATAGTACTTTAAAATTACGTAACTTAAGGATTCAACGGCAGGAAGAATATAAATTTATTGTGATGTCAATATTCTGAACTCAACTCGTCGATTTTTTATTTTTTCATCATATGTGCGTGCATTAATAATGGCAGGTTTACTATTACCAAAAAATTCTATTTTAACATTGGGTTTTATTGAACACCTGCTTAGAAGAATATTTTGAATTCGGAGTGCCCTTTTTTTGCTTAACAATCCACTTGATGCTATTTGTCCAACCTTATGTTCATGGCCCATAATAATCAGCATATCCCCTGGTGATTCATTTAAGCGAGATACTATTAAATCGAGTTTAGTTAATTCACCGATCAATAATTTGTCACTATTCGGATGAAAATACATTTTGGTATTATTAATTTTTACGATACCATTGCCCGCAACTGGCCTATCAAC
>CAZPEK010000005.1:0-5819 GCA_964585555.1 uncultured Leptospirales bacterium
GGAGGATAACATGTCAGGAAGAAATGAAGTTTTTAAGTGTATGCATTGTGGATATATTGTCCAGGTACTTCATGATGCGAAGGGGGCATTGACATGCTGCGGTGAAGAAATGAAGTATATGAAAGAAAATGATACTGACGGGGCTACGGAAAAGCATGTTCCGGTTATAGAAGAAACGGATCAGGGAGTCAAGGTAACTGTCGGTTCGGTTGCTCATCCAATGGAAGAAGATCATTATATTGAATGGATCGAAATACTCAATGGTGACTATGTAAACAGAAAATATTTGAAGCCGGGCGATAAGCCTGAGGCTGAATTTTATGTAAAATACAGTGATAAACTGGTTGTGCGGGAATACTGCAATAAGCACGGTCACTGGAAAAAATAATTAAGAGGATATGAACATGAACAGTAAAATAGAAAAGATGCTGAATGATCAGATGAATTTTGAATTTTATTCAGCTTATATTTACATGGCAATGGCGGCTTATTGTGATTCAATAGATCTTGGCGGCTTTGCCCACTGGTTTAAGATTCAGACCCAGGAAGAGATGTACCATGGAACAAAATTTTACCATTACATCCTCGAACGGGGGGGGAGGCCTTTTTTTACACAGATTGACGCCCCGGACCGGGAGTGGCCGTCACTCAAAGCAGCTTTTGAGGTTGCCTTGAATCATGAAAAAATAGTTACTGACCGTATTAATAAAATTATGACAGCAGCTATTGAAGAGAGTGACCATGCTGCACGCTCATTTCTCAACTGGTTTGTCGATGAGCAGGTGGAAGAAGAGGCAAGTGTTGATGCATTAATCAAAAAGCTTAACCTGGTTGGAGATTCGGGCAATGGAATCTTTATGATGGACAAAGATCTCGAGGGCCGGGTCTTTAGTACACCGGCTGACCTGAAGCGGAAAATAAATCGCGGAGCAAATAAACTACAGAGATGGTATGTCTGGAGGTTATCTGAAATAAATTCAGTATAATAATATTGAAAAGGAGTAAATAATGGAAAAGTATGTATGTGATGCCTGCGGGTATATCTATGACCCTGAAGCCGGGGATCCCGATAATGGAGTCGATGCGGGAACCGCTTTCAAGGATGTCTCTGAGGAGTGGGTCTGTCCGGTATGTGGTGTCGGGAAAGATAGTTTTTCCCCGGAATAGAAAGTGATTGAAATTTTTTCTCCCTGAGCAGAGATTTGTATAAATCTCTGCTCAGTTTTTTTGAGAGTGCTGTTGCTGAAAAGGAGGGCTCTACTTCCTCTTCAGAATTTTTAAAATTGTCAGGAAGGTCCAAATGAAAAAGAAAATTATCATCAACAGGGTATTTGTTATATCTATTTCACTTCTTGCCGCTGGTATCATTATTCTATCATGTGCTAAAACACAGCATTTCAAGCTTTCACAGTTTATTTCTCCCGATACATGCGGGGGCTGTCATTCTGAGATATATGAGCAATGGATGAATTCAATGCATAATATTTCTCATAAAGATCCCCTCTATGTACAGGTTTCTCTTTTTTTAAGAAAGGGGCTCACCAATCGTGATGAAATCAAGGAGGCGGAGTCCTGTGTTAAGTGTCATACGCCGGTAGGCGTTGTCAGCGGATATCCCACAAAGGTGTCTGATGACCGGAGCAAAGTCGCTGAAATTGCCCGGGAAGGCATACAGTGTGATTATTGCCATTCCGCTGTGTCGGCAAAAAAAATGTACAACAATGGGCTGGTTCTCTCTCCGGGAAACGGCATGGATGATCCGGGTATCAAGAGGGGCCCCTTTAAAGATTCTAAATCTGATTTTCACAAATCAGCCTACTCAGAATTTCATACCGGTTCAGAAATTTGCGGAACATGTCATAATGTGAAGCATGTGGTTTTTGAAACTGTTCTTGAATCAACTTATGATGAATGGAAGAACAGCCCCTATAATACAAAAGACCCGGCAAAGCGGATAACCTGCCAGGGGTGTCACATGTATCAGCGTCCCGGGATCGCGGCAACCGGATCAACTGAGCGACCGGCAAATCCAGGAAAGGCATCGGATGACGGCCCGGACAGAAAGCATATTTTTACCCATTACTTTGTTGGCGGCAATAGTCTGATTCCCGGGCAAATGGGGGATAAATCTAAAAATAAAATGGCCCTTGAAAGACTGAAGAATGCTGCATCTCTTGAGATTGACGGGAAGAGTGCCGCCAGGGGTGAAGTTGACATAATTGTAAAAAATACCGGGGCAGGACATTATCTTCCAACCGGTTTGACTGATACGCGGCAGATGTGGCTTGAAATTGAGATAAGGGATTCTAAAAACAGAATTGTTTATGCTTCAGGGAAGGTTGACGGCAGCGGGTACCTGGATGATACGGCAATTGTATATAATACCATTTTTGGCGACGGGAAGGGAAACCGTGTTGTTAACATTGCAAAGGCCCGGGAAATCCTGAAAGACCGGCGGGTTCCTCCAATGTCATCGCTTCGGGAAAAAGTTAAATTCCCCGTGAAAGGAAGTAAGTCTTTCTCTGTCACCGTGAAATTACTGTATCGCCTTGCTCCTCAGAAAATAGTTGATACTGTTCTTGGTAAAGGGAAGTTGAAAATACCGGTTGTGAATATGGCTGAAGTTACAAAGAAGATAGCACTGTAGTTGAAGCTATACCCGGAGCTGCATCTAATGCTGGAGATGGGGCGTGATGATTAAAGGAGATTTGTTTTAATGAAGTATATAATTATTGGAAATGGAATCGCGGGAATTGAAGCTGCCCAGGCCATCAGGAAAAGTGATGATGAAGGTGATGTAACGATAATTGCCAAATCGAAGTATCCTCATTATTTCAGGCCCCGGCTGATTGAATACCTGGCGGGAAAAGTAACCCTTGAACAAATCAGGATATTCAAAGAAGATTTTTATGAAAAAAATCGCATTGAAAATATTTTAGATACCAAAATAGTTTCAATCGACAGGGACACCAGTTCTGTTGTTGATGAAAATGGTAAAAAGTATTTTTACGACAGGCTTTTGATTGCCACAGGGGGAGTCCCCTTTGTGCCGCCTATTAAAGGAGTAAATACTAAGGGTGCCTTTACATTGAGAGGCATAACAGACTCGGATAAAATTCTCGATTATTGTAAAAATCTGGATGATATTGTGGTTGTCGGCGGCGGGCTGCTGGGCCTTGAGACGGCACACAGCCTTGCCTTGCTGGGTAAAAAAGTTTCCGTCATTGAAGTTGCCCCCTCCCTGCTTCCCCGTCAGCTTGATATGAATGGGGGGAGTATTTTGAAAAAAATACTCGAAGAAAGGGGTATGGTTTTTTATGCCGGCGAGAGCGTTTCAACTATTGTTGAAGAAAAAGGAAGTATTAAAAGCGTTCAGCTTGAATCTGGCAAGGTTGTTGATGCTGATGCGGTTATTATTTCTGCGGGAATAAGACCGAAGGTCGAACTGGCAGAAAATGCCGGTCTGGATATTAATCGGGGCATTGTTGTAAATGATTATCTTCAAACTTCCATAGATACTATTTTTGCCGCAGGAGATAATGCTGAGTACCGGGGAAACCTCTATGGCCTCTGGTTTGCCGCAAAGGAACAGGGGAAAATTGCGGGGCTGAACATGGCAGGTGTGAAGACTGAATACAGGGGAACGGTAATGTCTTCCCAGTTGAAAATTGCCGGCATTGATCTCTATTCTGCCGGAGATATTTTTTTAGAAGACAGCGAGCAGTATGTTTCTAAAAAGAATGACTCTTACATGAAGTTTGTAGTGAAGGATGACAGTGCAGCAGGCGCAGTGGTGCTCGGGGATAAAGAGGCAATTAAGGTTGCCCGAAAGGTGATGGAAGGTAAACTGGAAACTGCTGAGTTTAAAAAATTATTTTAATGGTTCTCTGTCCCGATTAACACCTTTACCTGTTCGGGCAGGTGATACCAGGCATGGAGATATTCAGTGTATTCGATAAATGAAATACTTGATATTGCAGTTGAACTCGAAGAAGCGGGTTATGAATTTTATAGCACATGTATCGATAAATATGATGACCAGGTGATAAAAGACCTCTTTAAATTTCTTGCTGATGAAGAGCAGGTGCACCGGGAATTATTTTTATCAATGAAGCTGGGAGATGAAGACAAAAAAGGCGTTTTTACGGAAGAATATTTTCTCTACATGAAGTCCATTGGCGGGGGCAGGATTTTTTCCGATGAAAATGAACGGAATTTTGATAAAATAGATACAGCCGAAGATGCCATTAAAAAGGCCTTTCATGATGAGAAAGAATCTATTCTACTGTACAGCGAATTAAAAACTCATTACAGCAGCGATGCTGAGGCTCTTGCCCTCCTTGACCGTATTATCGCCGAAGAACGAAATCATGTGATGAAGCTTTATGATGCTATGAAATATGTAAAGACCTCTTAATAGATAACAGCCCGGGGTTTAAGTCCCGGATTGTTAAATATTTGCTTGACAGTTTCCTGTTTTTTTTTATATCAGTCAACCGTATTAAATAAAAGATTGCAGTCGTCACTCTTGACAGGAAGTCAATTTTTAATAAAAGAGATATCCATCATGCCAAAGGTAATTGATCACGAAGTATATAAAGAAGAGCTTTTACTTAAGTGTTATGACGTTTTTGCCCGCCGGGGGTACCACGGTATTACCCTGAGGAAACTTGCAGGTGAACTGGGGATTTCTACCGGTTCACTCTATCATTATTTCCCCACCAAACAGTCTATTCTTAATGAACTTTTTGCATTTTTAACAAGACAGGACGTTAACAGTTATAAAGAAATTCTTGATCCATCGGCAGGCCTTAGAGAAATGCTTGAGGGGTTTTTTGACTTTATTGAAGAACGGGAAACCTATTTTCAGGATCTTCTTCTTCTTACTATTGAATACTTCAGGCATGACAGTTCAAATGATACCGTTGCATCGCTTAATTCGGCAATGGCAAATTACAGAAAAGTAGTGGTCGATTCTTTGAAACTGCCTGCTGCTCTTGGCTCAATGATTATAGTTTTTCTGAATGGTCTTGTGTATCACCGTCTTTTGTATCAGGGGCACGTTGATTTTCACGAGCAGTGTGCTGCCTTTCGTGAAATGATTCTCCTGTATAGTGAAAAGCATGGCCTGGTTATATAGCATGGTGAATATTTAGCTCCTTTGTTTTCAGCTTATGGCTGATTGAAGCGATAAGTACCTTTAGTTTTCATAAAGGAAGAATCTTATGGATGATTTTTTTCGCGACCTGCTCGAAGAACCGGAAAATATTCTTGTGGCTGAAGCAATGAAGGGTGGATATATTCCCGTGGGATACACCTGCAGTTATGTGCCCGAGGTGCTGCTTACTCTTGGTAACCTCTTCCCCCTGCGTCTTCGAGCACCTGGCATAACAGGAACGGAAGCAGCTGACACGTATCTTTCAAGTGTCATCTGTTCGTATTCAAGAAGCCTTCTTGAATATTTTATGAACGGAAGATATGACTTTCTCCAGGGAAGTGTCTTTGCTGCCAGCTGTGACCACCTTCGGCGTCTCTATGACAATCTTGATTACCTGGCAAAACCTGATTTTAATTTTATTCTCGATGTTCCCCATAAGACTACGGAAAGAGCTCTTGCATGGTTTGTTGATGAAATAAATAATTTTCTCGATCTTCTTGGGGATCATTACAATATTGCAGTCAATGATGATATATTGAATCAGGCCATTGTTGATCACAATATGTTTCTTGAAAAGCTCAGGTCTATCGGAGATCTTCGCTTGAAGGTAAATCCTCTTGTCAGCGGTGCTGAATATCATAGAATGCTTCTTGCTGCCTTC
>CAZPEK010000005.1:5829-10841 GCA_964585555.1 uncultured Leptospirales bacterium
GTTTCGCATATCGATCGATTTAAAAAACTTACCGATGCACGGGATACTGAATTTTTCTCGATTACCTGGAAAAGTACCGCGTATCACTTGAGGCACGAAGGGGTATTGATAACATACGTGCCCGTTTCATGGTGATTGGATCGGAGCTTGATGACCCGGCTTTTATAGAAGCTATTGAGTCCCAGGGTGGGCTGGTTGTGGCCGATCGTTTCTGTACCGGTTCTGTGCCCGGTCTTGATGCTATAGAGAGGGGGGGCGATCCTGTCGTTTCAATTGCAGGTCACTACCTTTTTCGAACTTCCTGTCCGCGAATGATGGAAGCCTTCGACGAAAGAATTGCCTTTATCCTTGAGGTGATAAAAAAGTACCGTGTAGATGGCGTGATTATTCAGGCGATGAAATTTTGCGATGTCTGGGGAGTGGAGACAAGTCCCCTGGTCGCAGCGCTGCGCGGGGAAGGGATTCCGGTGCTGCGCCTGGAACGTGAATATCGCCTGAGCGGTGAGGGGCAGCTGAAGACCCGGGTCCAGGCATTTATCGAGAGTATGGGGAAATAGAAGGAGGGGGCTGTGGCACATTTAAAAGTTATCATTATGGATTATTGTATGCTGGCCGCTTACCGGGCAGTCAACTGGCTGCATATACTGCGCATGATTGTCAGGCATGGCCCCTTTGACACGATCCGGGAAATAAAAAAATACCCCTGGATACTTGAGCTGCTCAAGGCAAACCGCCTGTTGAAACGTCTTACCGTCGGGCGGCACTACCACTATAGAAAAGCAATTGCCCTTACCATTGCTGATGTTGTTCGCGGGATTATAGAACTTTTAGAGGGTATATTCCACAGAAGTGACCGGCTGGTTCTGCATGAAGATATGGTGCCTCCTGAAATTGTGAGAGCCATGGGGCTTCAGCCCTGGATGCCTGAACTGCTGGGAATACTTCTGCCGATGCTCGAGCCGGGGGCCATGGAGCAGTATATTGACGAGGCTGAAAATGAAGGGGTACCCCCGGATATCTGTTCTCTTCCCAAGGCGACCATGGGTCTTGCTCTGAAGGATCATATTCCTCCGGCTCTGGCCATCGTGACATCAAATCTTCCCTGTGACGGCGGCATGTCATCGTACACGGTTATTGAGAAAAAAACAGGACTGCCGACCTACCGGCTTGATGTTCCTTTTAGTTTTAAGGACGACCGGGCGGCCCATTACTTTGCCGAAGAGCTGCGTGGCATGATTACATGGCTCGAAGAGCATACTCCTGGAAAAATGGACTGGGATAAACTGAAAAATATCTGTGACCAGCGAAATGTCATGATAGAACGGGAGCTGGAGCTGTGGGAGATGATTCGCCTGCGGCCCGCACCCATGGCCGCCGAAGCGGTTTACCTGAGTCACCTCTGGGCCTTTAATGTATTTCCGGGAACCGAATCGAGTATCCGGCTTTTTGACCGACTTCTCAAGCTGGCAAAATCAAACCTTGAAAAGGGAAATCCCGTGGTGGTGAATGAAAAATCAAGGACCCTTCTCTGGAATCCGCCGACTCTTCATGCTATTGATCTTTTTAACTGGGCGGAAAAAAAGTATGGCGTTTCTCTTATCATGGACAGTATGTCCTTTAATCGCCTCCCTCTTATTGATACGGCAACTGAAGAGACCATGCTCCTCGGCCTGGCCCGGACAATTATGGAGGGACCCATGGCGCGTCACACCCGGGGGCCGGCGGAAAACTATTTTGATGACATGTACCATATCTGCCAGTCCTTTGATATTGACATGATCTGGGTTGCCGGACATATCGGCTGTAAAAATACTCAGGCATTGAATGGAATGCTGCGTGAAAGATGCCGGGAGTGGGGCATGCCACTTTTGATTATAGATTATGATCTTTCTGATCCCCGTATTGAACCCCGCGAGGGAATTTTTGCCCAGGTAGATCATTTTATGGAAAACATTATGAAAGCAAAAGAAGCGGATAGAGAAATTAAGTCATCGGTTAAAAATTAAAAGAAAGTGCAGGAGAGGGAAGTTATGGGAAAAAAACTTTTTGCCGGATGTGATATCGGATCAACGACCGGAAAGGTTGTTGTCCTTGATGATACAGGGATTGTCGCCTCGTCTATTGTTCCCCGGGATGTTGATCCGGAAGAAACTGCAAAAAAAGCCCTTGCTGAGGTCATTAAATCTATTGATGGCATTAAATCATTTAAAGATTTTGCCTGCCTGGTAGGGACAGGCTATGGCCGGGCTGAGATACCCTTTGCCAGTGAGAATGTTTCTGAAATCAGCTGCCATGCCCTGGGGGCCTTTGAATCTGATCCCGGTATTAAGACAATCGTTGATATCGGCGGCCAGGACATTAAAGGAATCGCTGTGAATGATGATGGGTCTGTTCTTGAGTTTGCTATGAATGATAAGTGCGCCGCCGGCACGGGAAGATTTTATGAAGCCATGAGTAGAATATTTAATCTTGATTTACAGGGCTTCTCGGAGCTTTCCCTGAAATCAAAAAAAGCGGTAGCCGTGACAGCCCAGTGCTCTGTTTTTGCGGAAACGGAAGTTGTAAGCCTCCTGGCTCGAAAAGCCAGTCCCGCTGATGTGGCGGCGGGTATTCAGTGTGCTGTTGGTAAACGATGCTTTACCCTTTTAAAGCGGGTCGGAATCCGGGACAAGGTTACGGTTACTGGAGGATGCGCCAAAAACAGGGGACTGGTACGGGAATTAAAGAACATTCTTGGTACTGAAATAGTTTCCCTGTCAAAGGATCCCCAGCTTATGGGTGCCCTGGGGGCGGCAGTCTTTGCCCGTAGAAAGGGGGGGTGATTTCTGCATGCCGTACCCCTTTTCAATAGCCCGGGGTTTGTCCTAAAAGGATACCCCCCCCTTCCCCCCGGCCGATGGAGATTTAATCTGTTCGAATGTTTTTTGTCGGCCACCCCCGAAGGGGGTTTTTAAGCTTATAAAGCCCCTTCGGGCAATGTCATTAGGTTGAGAAATTTTTTAATATAAAAAACAGGGGTTCGGGGCGGAGCCCCGAAAAAAACTCCTCAGGCCTGCCGCAGGCAGGCCTGAATTGAAAGATTTGGCTAAATTTAATGACATTACCCCTTCGGGGGTGGCATCGGTGCAATTGTCAGGCTACTTGCGCCGGGGGCTCGTGGAGTTGATATATATTTGTGTCTTCTTGAAACCAGGTGTCCTTTTTTGAGGCATCTTCATCTTTTTCCAGTCTGAAATACATTTTTTCCCGAAAATGCAAAAATTAATTTGCCGAAATTACAATTTTGCCTTATTTTATAACTAAACGTTTAGTTAAAATAAAAGGTTAGTTAGATGAGTCCTAAGAAAAGCGATATAACAACAGAAGAGAAAATCATCACTGCGGCAGTACATGAGTTCGCCGAGCACGGCTATCACGGCTCCCGGATAGACAGTATCGCCAAACGGGGAAAGGTCAACAAGGCGATGATATACTATCATTACAAGGGGAAAGAGGCACTTTACGAGCATGTCCTTGAGGGTACTGTCACCGGTATTTACGAGGCGGTGTCCGGCCTGATCCCCGCGGCTGCCCCTGAAAGGAATGATCTTGAAGATTTAATCAGGGGTTATTCGAAACATCTCGCCACGATAGAAGCTGAACGGATCAGGATCATGATTCGGGAAATTTCCAGCGGCGGTAAATATTTTAAAAAAATTACCCTGCCCAAACTGATTTCTCCGGTTATCTCTTCGGTCGTAAAAATGTTTGATGAAGGTAAAAAAGCCGGAGTTTTTCGTGATGTCGATTCCCTCTATAGTATTTTTCCTGTTATCGGGTCGATTGTATTTTTCAATATTCTGAGGATTGCTTTGAAGGATACACCGTTAAACGATATTATTTTTACAGAGAACGCGGCTTCAGATTATACGGAAAATCTTATTAAAATTTTAGGATCAGGTCTTTTTGCCGGGGAGGGGAAATGAATAGATCATTACGGTTGCCTGCAGTCAGCATTGCCATTTTCTTTTTTATCGGTACAGGAAGTAATGTCTTCGGTGGCCCGGTAAAAAAGAAGCCCCTGGTTTCACTAACCGCGGTCTCTATTGAAAAAGCTGTCGCCATCGCTCTGAAGAATAACCAGGAGTACCGGATAGTCCTTGAGAAAACTAAACAGGCTCGGGAAAAAGTAAACCAGGTCTGGGGGCAGCTGCTTCCGGTTCTTGAGTCAGAGGCCTCTATGGTACGCCAGGGTGCCGACAACGGATTCATGAGTCTGAGCGATGGCCAGTATGATCTGAAACTCATCCAGCTTCGTTTTGGGATAAACCCGGGGATTTTTTATCATTCCCTGCAGGCCTCTCACCGGGCTCACAGTATCGCAAAGGAAGAACTGCGGCGGGTTAAAAATATGGTATCGTACAACGTTATTAAAAGCTATTTTGATGTTATTCTCGCCCATGAAATGGTGAGGCTCAATGAATATTCTCTCCAGGTGCTTAAGGAAAATCTCAAGGACGTGAGGCGCCTTCATCAGACAGGGAGTGTCCCGAAGTTTGAACTATTGCAGGCCCGGGTGCAGTTGAAAAACCGGGAGCCTGAGTATCTTAAGGCGAAGAATGATTATCAAACCGCTCTGGACATGTTTAATTATCACGCAGGAAGTGATCTGGTCAGGTATACGGTGAAAGAAACAGACCTTCTTTTTGCCGGTGTGAAGACTCCCGGGGATAAAAGCATTATTCCGCAGCTGGTACATTGTGCCATGAAGCATCGCCCCGAGGTGCTGCAGCTTATGTTAAATAAGGAAGGAGCCGCCCATAAGAAAAAGATTAGCCAGGCTGCCTATCTCTGGCCAACCTTCAGCGTCGGGGGCTCTTACGGATTTACTTATCTGCTTCCAAATTCTGTTGATACCGGTGGAGCTCCTTTTGATTTGTCTCAGATGACGGGCAAACGGCAGTGGCAGGATACCTGGCAGGTGAGGGTTGCCGCCACCTACCGGTGGGGAGATTTTATTCCTGTCAGTACCA
>CAZPEK010000005.1:10851-19318 GCA_964585555.1 uncultured Leptospirales bacterium
GAGGGAAGAAAAGGCAAAACTGAAAGAAGCGGAACTCGGACTGGTACAGTTAAAGCGTATGACGGCAATAGCCATCAGGCTTCATTTCGGAAGATTGAAAACGGCATACGAAACGATACTTTCGAGTAAACAGAATATTGAAACGGCCAGGGAAGGGCTTCGCATCGCCCGGGAAAGCTACCGTGCCGGGGTTATAAAAAACGCGGATCTTCTCAATGCTGAACTTTCTTTAACCCGGGCCCGTACCGGATATATCAGTGCTCTCTATAGTTACTATGTGAGCAAGGCTGAACTTGAAAAAGAAATGGGAGTAGAGAAGAGCACGCTGGTATTCATGGAGGACACAAATGAAAAATAAAAAGCTGATTCCATTGTTTCTTGCCCTTCTGGCAATTGTCAGCGTGACTCTCTACTTTGAGGTTTTTCGTCATCTGGGGAATAATGGTGACATGATAGAGGGCTCTGGAACAATCGAAGTGACGGAAATCGAAATAGGATCAAAAATTGCGGGACGGGTTACCGAGCTTCCCTTTGATGAAGGCGATCTGGCAAAGAAGGGGAGCCTTCTGGTACGTCTTGCCTGTGAAGAGCTTGGGGCCCGGCGTCTTTCTGCGGCTGCCAGTCTTTCAAATGCCGAGAAGAATTTTAAAAGAATCAGGAGTCTGTATACAAGCGGTTCTGTCTCGCGAAGGGATTTCGATAACGCGGAAACCGCTTACCAGGTTGCCATGGCTCAGTACAACTATATCAAGGCGACTATTGATCAGGCGACAATATTTTCTCCTGTTGCGGGTACAGTTCTTGAGACAAATCTTGAAGTCGGAGAGCTCGCTTTTCCGGGTACGGTTATTCTTACCCTGGCTGACCTGAAGAAGCCATGGATAAAAATTTATGTCCAGGAAACAAAGATCGGACTGGTGAAACCGGGACAGAAGGCTGAAATCACTGTTGACTCGTACCCGGGAAAAGTCTTTTACGGTAAAATTGTGTCTATCGCCAACAAGGCGGAATTTACCCCTAAAACAATTCAGACAAGGGAAGAACGGGTGAAGCTTGTTTTTGCAGTAAAAATTGTCGTGGCAAATACCGGTCTTGAACTGAAACCGGGAATGCCCGCGGATGCAAAAATTATTCTTGAGGAGCAGAAGTGATTGCCGTTTCTTCATTACAGAAGAGCTTTAAGGATATTAAAGCTATAGAAGGTCTCGATCTTGAAGTGCGGGAGGGGGAAATATTTGGTATTGTGGGCCCTGATGGGGCAGGCAAGAGTACCCTGCTTCGCATGCTTTCAACCATTCTTCTTCCTGACGCGGGAACAATCTCCCTGCTGGGTAAAGATATTTTTGAAGATACTTTTCGGGTGAAAGAAAAAATTGCCTATATGCCTCAGCGTTTCGGACTCTATGAGGATCTGACGGTAGAGGAAAACATTTTCTTTTTCGGGAAGCTTTTCGGTTTACGGAAAAAAGAAATAAGGGCCAAACTTCCCGGTCTGTATAATTTCAGTAATCTCGGGCCCTTTAAGAACCGGCTTGCGGGGAAACTTTCAGGAGGGATGAAACAGAAACTCGGTCTCGCCTGCTGTCTTGTTCATAATCCAGAGCTGATACTGCTTGATGAACCTACCAACGGGGTTGATCCGGTATCCCGCCGTGAGTTCTGGAAAATTTTATATGATCTTCTCGCTGACGGGGTGACGATTGTTGTCAGTACCGCCTATCTTGATGAGGCTGAACGGTGCAGCCGCGTTGCATTGATGTATAAGGGAAGTTTTATTCGTATCGGTACGCCTGGTGAGATCAAGTCTATGACGGGTATGAGTCTTCTGGAAATTTTGACTGATGATCCGCGAAGAGCCGAGGATATTCTGAAAAATATCCCTGGATTCGGGGGGATTATACGTACCGGGAAATTTCTTCGGGTTTTCGTTGAGAAAAAAAACAGGGACCGCAACCAGATAAAAACTTCCCTCAGGCAAAAAAATATAAAAGTGAAGGTGATACGGGAAATTGTACCTTCCCTTGAAGATACCTTTGTTGAGGTTATAGCCCGGGAGGATTCAGCGATATGAAGCTTTTTCTTCCCTTTCAAAGAATAATGGCAATTGCTGAAAAAGAATGGATACAGATACGACGGGATACCAGGAGTCTTATCTTAACTATGGTTGCACCCGCTTTTCTTGTGCTTCTCTTCGGATATGCATTGAACATGGATGTGAAAAATGTTTCTATCGGGGTTTTCGATCAGGACAGGACTTCTTTCAGCAGACAGTTTATTGAGAGATTTACTCATACTGAATATCTGAGTCTGAACTATCATATTAATACTTACCGAGATATCGACGGCCTGATAGATCGCGGAAAGATTGCCCTTGCCCTGGTTATTCCTGTAGACTTTACCCGAAAAATAAAATCAGGCAGAAATACAGCCATACAGCTTCTTGTTGATGGATCAGATTCCATGACTTCGACGGTAGCCCTCGGATACGTGCGGGCAATTCTTGCACGGTTTAACATTGAGACCCAGATGAGGGGCCTCAATAAAGCGGGTATAGGGGATATGAAAATGCCCATAGATGTTCGAAACAGAATCTGGTATAATGAAGAGCTTCAGAGTAAAAATTATGTCATTCCCGGGCTGATTGTAATTATACTGGCGCTGGTATCGGCGCTTATCACTTCCCTTACCATGTCACGTGAATGGGAGCGGGGTACAATGGAAACATTGATAACCACACCGGTACGTCCCCTTGAAGTAATGACCGGAAAGCTTCTTCCCTATATAATTATCGGTTCTTTTAACGTTGTGATGACCTTCCTGGTAGGTTACTTTATTTTTGGACTGGACCTGCGGGGGAGTTTTCTTGAACTGATGATTCTTTCGATTCTTTTTCTTATGGGCATGTCTGCCCTGGGTATTCTTATCTCCGCAGCCACAAGGGTTCAGGTTCTTTCAATCCAGGCTGCAATGATTATTACCTACCTGCCTTCTTTTATTCTTTCAGGTTTTATTTTTCCCGTTCAAAACATGCCTGTCCTGGTTCAGGGTATTACCTATCTGATTCCGGCAAAATATATGATTGTTTTGATTAAAGGAATTGTCTTAAAGGGCATTCCCGCAAGTATGATGATGACTCAGATAATTTTTATGGTTATTTTTACCCTGGTGGTCTCCCTGTTGAGTCTGAAAAAAATACGCCTTACAATGCCTGATTAGGGGGAAGCGTGTTCGGTACTATAGATATAAACAATATTAAAAGCATGCTGAAGAAAGAATTCAAGCAGCTTTTTCGTGATCCAAAGTTGAGAATTATGGTTATTGTGCCGCCGATACTTATGCTTTTGATTTTTGGTTACGCAGTGAATACCGATGTCAACAATGTCAGCGTTGCTGTTCTGGACGAAGATAAAAGCGCAATGAGCCGTCAGGTTATTGAAAAGTTTACCGCATCGGAATATTTTTCCTTTTATGGCTCTGTGTTTTCTCCGAAAGAGGCGGTAAAAATGCTCGATAAGGGAGAGATAGATTTTTTTCTCCAGATTGATAAAAATTTTTCAAGAAAGATACGGAAAGGCCTGACGGCAGAAATTCAGGTAATCATTGACGGCACGGATTCAAGCAGGGCATCAGTCATCGTATCATATATAAATTTTGTCATGAATGATTTTACACGTAAGTACATGAGAGAAAGAATTAAACTTTCAATGTTCAGACATAAAACAGCTGTTGCATCTTTTCCCGGATCGGTAATACTCAAAGAGAGGATATTTTTTAACCAGGATCTTGCCAGTATAAATTTTTATCTTCCCGGTGTAATTGGACTTCTTATTTCTCTCTTTGCCATTATGCTCACCTCTATGTCAATAGTGAAGGAGAGAGAGTCCGGAACTATTGAACAGATAAATGTGTCTCCTCTTCATCCTTTTGAATATATTATGGGTAAGCTTTTCCCCTTTGCAATTATTTCCTTTGTCGATATAATTATTATTACAATTCTTGCGATAGCCTGGTTCAGGGTTCCCTTCAGGGGAAGTTTTATCTTTTTATTGCTGTGCGGACTGGTCTATATTCTCGCCATGCTGGCAATTGGCCTTTACATTTCAACATCATCTACAACCCAGCAGCAGGCAATGCTTTCTTCTTTTTTGTTTTTTATCCCCGCAATATTGTTTTCCGGATTTATTTTTCCTGTCTATTCGATGCCCTGGAGCATTCAGCTGGTAACCTGGTTTAATCCTCTCAGGTATTTCATTGATATCATTCGGGGAATATTTTTAAAGGGTGTCGGTTTTACTGTACTCTGGCCGGATCTTTTTTTACTCCTGGCTATAGGGTTAACCCTTGTGCTGCTCAGCGCAAAAAGATACAGCAAGAGGATGGAATAGAAATGCCTGCGACAGTACATGTTAAAAATCTTACCCGGACATTTGGCGAATTCACTGCGGTGGACAATATCAGTTTTGCTGTTCAAAAGGGCGAAATTTTCGGGTTTCTCGGTCCTAACGGCGCCGGGAAAAGTACTACAATCAAAATGCTTTGTGGATTGCTCGCGCCTACGGGCGGGGAAGGGCATGTTGCTGAATATGATATTCGTGATGAGCAGGAAGAAATAAAAAAAATTATCGGCTACATGTCACAGCGTTTTTCTCTCTATGACGACCTTACCGTAGAGGAAAATTTAAAGTTTTTTGGAAGTATCTACGGGCTCAGGGGAAAATATCTTAATAAAAGAAGTAACTATGTATCTGAAATGGTGGGCATCGGCGACCAGAAAAACAGGATGGTTGGTGAGCTGCCGGGGGGAATAAAGCAGCGTCTTGCCCTGGGAGCGGCAGTGATCCATGACCCTTCGATTATCTTTCTGGATGAACCGACTTCAGGAGTCGATCCACTGATGAGGCGCCTTTTCTGGGAACAGATATATCTTTTTTCAGAAGAAGGGAAAACTATTTTTGTGACAACTCATTACATGGATGAAGCTGAGCATTGTGATAGAATTGCCCTTATCGTAGCGGGTAAAATGTTTGCCCTTGACAGTCCTGAAAATTTAAAAAAAGAATTTCCCTATGATGTGCATTTGCTTAAAACCGATAATTTTTTGAAGGCCTTTGATGTAATTTCTTCTGAGAACTTTGCCCATGAGGTTGCTCTCTTCGGGACTGATATTCATATTCTTACAGAAAGGGAAGAGTCTGTTGAAAAACACCTGAAGCCTCTTTTAAAAAAAAATAAAATGGTACGATGGTCGGTTAAAACGATAGAACCGTCCCTTGAAGATGTCTTTGTCATGCATGCCCGGGAGAACAGTACATGAAAGACAGAAAATTCTTCTGGTGCACTCTTCTCTATGGTGGCCCCGGACTTTTTCTGAAAAGTTAATTTCCGCTGAAAAAGTTAAAAAGATAATTGTTGATATTTTTTTAAGGTTTCCGGCAAATAGCTTGAAAAATTTCAGCAAATAAGCGAGTTTTGCTAAAAAGGAAAAAAAATGTCAGAATCACCGAGAATAATCACTGAAGTAAAAGACAAGATAGCATGGGTCTATCTTAATCGCCCTGAAAAACTTAATGGTCTCGACATGCGGATGTTTAAAGAAATGGTCGCGGCTGCCAAAAAGATTAGAAAAGATAAAACAATTCGGGCAGTAATCCTTTCCGGTAAGGGCCCTTCATTTTGCGCAGGACTTGATTTTTCAGCCGTCAGTAAAAATCCATCCATGGTGGCGAAGGTTTTTCTTAAATGGCCGTGGACCCGCATGAATCTTGCGCAGAAAATCGCCCACTGCTGGCGAGATGTACCGGTGCCCGTTATCTCGGTTATCCACGGTAACTGCTTCGGCGGCGGTATGCAGATTGTTCTGGCAACCGATTATCGTATCGCAAAACCTGATGCCAACCTCTCAATTATGGAGATGAAGTGGGGCCTTATTCCTGATATGAGCGGCATGGTGACACTTTCCCGTCTGACCCGCGTTGATATTGTCCAGGAGCTTACCATGACGAACAGGCAGTTTAGCGCAGTGGAGGGACACAGCTTTGGTCTTATCAGCCGTCTGAGTGATGACCCGATGAAGGAAGCAGAAGCACTTGCCCGTACTGTTGCCGAAAGGTCTCCTGACGCGGTTGCCGCATCAAAATATCTTTTAAAGAAAACCTGGAAGGCTGACACAAGAAAAGCACTTCTCTGGGAACGATGGGTTCAGGCACGGCTTCTCGGCAGGAAAAATCAGCGAATTGCCGGGAAAAATGGACTCGCAAAGGGAGAAGAACCGAGGCCCTTCAGAGACAGAACTTCCTTCAAATAATATTTGATAAACATTTCCCCTGTATTACGAAAACCTTTTGAATCGTTAGGTTTTCTTAATACCTTCTTTAATAATGTGCCCTCCATCACCGATGCTCTACAATATCAGTAAACGGTGTTAATATTAAAATAAAACCGTCTGTATGGTTTTTTATTGATTGACGTTGAATTCCCTTCTTTGTACCTTGAATGTATAAAGAAAAAGATATCATTAACGGTGAGGCGTATATGAATAAAATAACTATTCTTCTCGTAAGTATTGTATTGGCGATTCCTTCTATTGTTGCTGCAGGCGGTGAAAAAGATTACAAATGTGACACTAAATACCCGGTAGTTCTTGCCCATGGTATGGGTGCTTCAGCAGATATTGAACTATTCGGCGTCAGGATAATGGAATACTGGTATGGTATTGATGATGCCCTTGAAGATGAAGGGGCCGAGGTGCTTATTACTTCGGTAAACGGTATGGATTCAACAGTAGCAAAAGCAGAAGATTTCAACAGGCAGGTTCTTGAGTATCTGGCTATTTCAGGAAGTCAGAAGGTCAATATAATTGGTCATTCTCACGGATGTATTTACTCTCGATATGCAATTTCTAATCTTGGTCTTGCTCCTTACGTGGCAAGTCATACCAGTATGGCGGGACCCCACAGGGGCAGTTCAGTTGCCGATGCTATTATGTATGGTGTTCCCGAGTCGCTTCATGGTTTGGTTGAGACCCTTGCCAACTCGGTCTATTCAATCCTCTTTGGAAATGATGACCCCGACTCACTTCAGAATGGATGGGATGTAACACGACCGGCAATGGTTTCCTTTAATGCAAACACTCCGAACATTTCAAGTATATATTACCAGAGTTATGCTGCCAAAATAAAAACCGGTGATCTTTTAATGGAAATTCCCTGGCTGATCTGTGCCTATTACGAGGGAGCAAATGACGGGCTTGTTTCTGTGAATTCTGCCAGGTGGGGAGAATTCCAGGGTGTTATAGATGGCGCCTGGTGGTGTGATGGAGTTTCTCATCTCGAACTTATCAATATGATGCTGGGAGTGACCCCTGGTTTTGATGCCCCTGCATTATTCGTCGAGATTGTTGAGGGGTTAAAAGGCCGGGGATTATAAGTCTTAGATAAAACAGAAAATTTTAAAAGGCTGGTCCCTGTGATCAGCCTTTTTTTATTGCAATGGACAAATATTTTAACCTATACTGTATAATAATACAGGAATGATGATGGAGTGTGTATGGATAAAAAAAAGTTAACTGCCTTTGCGGGCATTTTTATATTAATCCTTGTGATATATCAGTTTGCAACATCGAACAATAAACTCGAAGATACTGATTATCTTTTGAAAAATACAAACAGTATAAAATTAGATGATATAAGGATGACTCTCAAGCAGTCGAATTTCAACGAAGCAGATGCGGCAGGTTATTTCTCCGAAGGCGTGGTAAATTCATATACTCTTAGATATTTTAAATTTATGCAGACGAAATTTAAAAAATTCAAAACTCTTGATGAGCATCTCGATGCAGTAAGAAATTATCTTTATGCGTCAATGCCGGGAGAGGATGCAGAAAAACTTTATGAGTTGTATAAAAAATTTGTTGCATATGAAGACACACTTGCAGTGAAAATGAAAGAATGGATGGGGAACATGTCCTCTGGAAATTCTATTGAAATCTTAAAAAAAATGCATAACTACCAAAAGGAATGTTTTGGAGAGGAAGTGGCGGTCAAACTTTTCGGCGCTGATATTAAGGCCAGGGAATACCCGCTGCGCAGGAAGGCAATAATAGTCGATGATTCTTTGTATGGAAAGGAAAAGGAAGATAAAATAAAAAAACTGAACCGGGACATGTGGGGTGATGAAGCGGATGCTGTTGAGGCAAGGGTTAAACCAATTGACCGGTACAGAGAAAAACTTAATATGTATGACAGGGATTTAAAGGAACTGGATTCAGAACAGAGAACTGAAAAAATAAGGGAATTCAGGGAAGGTTTATTTAGTTCGGAAATTGTGGAACGTCTTGAAAAGGTAGATGCTCTTCTTGAGGCAAGAAAAGAACGAGATGGTCAGTACAGGTTACAGGAAAATGATATTTTAAATGATCCTAATTTATCAAAAGAAGAGAAGAGCGAAAAGATACGTGATCTCCAGAATA
>CAZPEK010000005.1:19350-24759 GCA_964585555.1 uncultured Leptospirales bacterium
GTGTTGTTTTGAAGATATATGATATTTCAGTAACTATTTCAAACAGGATTCCCACCTGGCCGGGGGATCCCGCTGTGTCAATAGAACAGGTGAAGTCCCTGACAAATGGTGACGGGGCTAATGTTTCGTACCTTTCCATGGGGGCCCATACCGGGACCCATATTGACGCGCCCTATCATTTTCTGGCAGATGGCACGACCACTGATGCGGTTTCCCTTGACAGGCTGATCGGCCCCTGCCGTGTTGTTGAACTTGATGTCGATGAGGTTATCTCTGCCTCTGATCTTCAGCGTGCTGATTTCAATAACTGCGAAAAGATCCTTTTTAAGACAAAAAACTCGAAGCTGTGGCAGGACAAAACAGAAGACTTCGTTAAGAATTTTATAGCCCTTGACCTCTCTGCGGCAGATTACCTGGTTGAGAAAAATGTGAAACTGGTGGGCATTGATTATCTTTCTATTGAGGGGTTTTATGCCGACGAAAACAGGGTGCATAAGCGGCTTCTTGAAAACAATATACTTCCTCTTGAGGGAATCAACCTTTCGGGCATTGCCCCGGGCGATTATGAGCTTATCTGCCTGCCCCTTAAAATTTCTCATACTGATGGCGCCCCGGTGAGGGCTGTGCTTCGGGATTTGACTTCTGATTCTTGATATCAGCCGCTCTGACTTCCCCCATTTTTAATTTTTTCCCTTTCTCTGATACGCCTGCACGGGTGTATAACGGGTCATTTTGTAAAGACCCATCTTATGGAACAATGTGTCCATATAGTGGTTGACAAAAAAGATCTTTATTTATAAATTAACTGGTTAATTAACTATTTGAGAGGAAGTCAAGGAAAGGATTATGGATACACGTGCAGCTGTCAGTGAGAACCAAAATGTTATGCTGAAAGAGACTGATTCTAAGGGGGCTGAAGCAGGGTTTAAAGAGAGCAGCCAGCCCGAGTCAGCATGGCTTCAGGAAGTGTTTAGAAGAAAGAAACTGGAAAGTGTTTTTCTCTTTATTACCTCCCAGTGTAATTCAAAATGCAGAACCTGCTTTTATCATGATAAGCTCAATAGCAAAGATGATCTTACAGTAGAAGAGATAAAACGTATATCTGACACCGCCCCGAAGTTTGAGAAATTATGGATCTCCGGCGGGGAACCCTTTCTTCGAAAAGAAATAGTTGAAATTATTAAATTTTTCTATGACACCAATGGGGTCCGAACAATAAACCTTCCTACTAATGGAATTCTTACTGATACGATTGTTGAAAAAACCGGCAGGCTTCTCGATGCGTGCCCGGAACTTGAAGTGAGACTGAACTTCTCTATCGATGGCCTGGGGCCCACTCATGACTTGAACCGGGGAGTTCCGGGTAACTTTTTGAAAACTATAACAACCATGGAGAGGGTCCATGCCCTCTACGGATCAAATAAAAAACTGCTCATCAATGTTGCCACGGTCATAACCCCTGAAGGACGCAATGATGTTTTTGAGCTCGGCTCCTATCTTTTGGAGAAGGGGGCCATTACCAGTCAGATCTTTGAAATTCCCCGGGGAAACCCGAAGGATCCGTCGGTAAAAGAAATAACCGCTGATGAGATTAAATCTTTGAGAAAAAATGTTTCACCCCTTCTCCATAAACAGGCGGACAATCTTTTTAAGGATTTTAATCCTCTTGGACGAAAAATTGCCCGGGTATTTTTTCTTGGCTTTTTTAAATTTCTTAATGATATTCAGGACGCCAACCAGTTTGAGCCGAGTCACTGGGGTATGAAATGTACCGCGGGCAAAACGACTATCGTTATCGATCATAATGGTGATTTCAGGTCATGTGAAATGAGAGAGCCCATTGGCAATCTGAAAGATTATGACTGTAACCTTACGGGAGCCCTTTATTCTGAGGCGATGAAAAAGGAAGTAAAGGAAATCGGCGGCGGGAAAAAGGCCAACTGCTGGTGTACCCACGGATGCTGGGTAATATCGTCAATGAAATTCAGTCCCCGCGCGATTCTCTGGAGACTTCCCCGCTCTTATTTTAAATTCAAGAAATACGGGACTGAAGATGTTCCGCTGCTTAAAGTTGATATGGAAAAGATTGAAGGCTACCGGAAAGGGTAGGGGGAAAGATAATGAAATTTGTTCTTTCCGGCAGGGGCTCACGGGGTGATATTTACCCGATAGTTGAAATCGGAGCTGCTTTGCGGGGGCTCGGACATGATGTGTCCATTGCGGTCCCTGAAATGTTTGAGAGCTACGCCCGGCACAGAGACCTTAATACCTTCCTTTACCATGAAGACAGTAAACTGGTCATGAAAGATCTTGGTTTCGGGTGGAACTCTTTTAAAAAGACCATGGCGTGGTTTTCAAGATCCTTTGAAGAGCAGTTCGATTATATGTTGCATGAAACCGCTCATGCCGATGTTCTTATTTCAGGTCTCACGGAAACCGCGGGCCCGATAGTGGCCGAATACCGGGAAATACCCTATTACCGTATTGCCTATGCTCCCTACCTTGTGGGATATCAGCCGCCGCCTTTGACTCCCCTGCAGAATCTTCCAGGGTTTATGAACAGGGCCATCTGGGGAGCGGTTAATGGAGCCTATGGCCCTCTGAACAGAAAGCCAATAAACGGGGCTAAGAAAAAGCTTGGGCTTTCTCCTGTTAATTCTTTCAGGCGGTATTTTACTGACAGGAGCCATACGATTCTGGCGATAAACCCGAGTCTTGCGCCGCCATGCCAAAGCTGGGAAAAAAATTACAGCTATTCTTACTCCGGGTACTGTTACGGAAATATATACGGGAGTCTGGATTCCAGGCTTGAAGAATTTCTCCGCGCTGGTCCGGCGCCCCTGTATATCGGATTCGGCAGTGTTAATGTAGATGATCCCGATGGGTTTACCGGCATGGTACTTGAATCTCTCAAGCATACCGGTTACCGGGCCATAATCGGCAGCGGCTGGACCGGCCTTGGTAATGCACCGCTGCCCAAAAATATTTTTCGAGTCGGTGAAACATATCACGGTTCATTGTTCCCACGGCTTGCGGGAATCCTTCATCACGGGGGAAGCGGTACTACCCATACAGCCGCAAAGTCGGGTATACCCCAGTTTATTGTTCCCCGGCTGGCTGACCAGCATTACTGGGGCAACAGGGTGTATAAAATGGGCATGGGGCCGCGGCCCATTCCCCTGGAACGATTGAATGCTGACAGGCTTACCGAGTCGCTCACTGCTCTTATGGAAAACAGAGAGTATACCCGCCGGGCCATGAAAACAGGTGAAGACATGCAGGATGAAAATGGTGTTTCTGAGATCGTCTCAATCATTGAGAGGCATACCGCACACCTGGAAAAAGGGGTTGGGGTTGCCGGGTAATAGTTCTGTTTGATAAAGGGGGCCGTATGTGTTTTCAGGGTATCTTCCTTAAGGTTAAAGCAATCTTCTCTTCCAAGGCATCATGATTCGTATCATCATACCCGTATTTTAAAATATTGACAAAAAGGCTTGAGGATGCCACTCTTTTTAATGTTTTTTTAAACTTCCTTTCAAAGATAAATAGAAATAATTTTACCCAGAGCGCTATTTGCCGATATGAACAATAATTTTCAAAAAATAATTCTTAAAGCAACAAAGGCAAAAGACCTTTTTGAAATTGAAGAGATTCAGGATTTGTGGAGTGGTTATGGAAAAATTTTGCGGTATGGTCTTACGGGAACAGATGTTAAAAGCGTCGTCGTAAAAAACGTCAGGATTCCCCGTCAGAATACTCGTTCGCGGGGTCTGGATGCCAGTCATTCTCATCAGAGAAAATTAAAATCTTATAAAGTGGAAATGGCCTGGTACAGAGAGTATAGCAGAAACTGCACAGACGCCTGTCGTGTGCCAGAATGCCTTGCCCTTGAATGGCAGGGCGATGAGTTTTTAATGGTACTTGAAGATTTAGATGCTGCTGGGTTTTCAGATCGCAAAAGAAGCGTATCCTGGAAGGAAATGAAAACATGTGCCTGATGATTTATGGAAGCAGGGGACCTACTGGCATTTAGACACCCGGCCTGATGAGTTACAGGCCCTTGATGATTCTGTTTTAAAAAATGCAGCTGGAAAGATTGATCAACTGCTGAAGCAGGCCCGCTTTAAGACCTTTGTCCACGGTGATGCCAAACTGGCGAACTTTTGCTTCGCGCCAGAGGGGACCAGTGTCGCAGCTGTTGATTTCCAGTATGTGGGTGGGGGCTGCGGTATGAAAGATGTGGCTTATTTTCCCGGCAGCTGTCTCAATGAAGATGAATGTGCAAGCCATGAGTCTGATATACTGAATTTTTATTTTCAGGTGCTGAGGGCGGCCCTGGAAAAACAGCCACAAGCTGTAGATGCAGATGCCCTGGAGCAGGAATGGCGTATTTTATATCCGGTAGCCTGGACAGATTTCCATCGATTTTTCAAGGGCTGGAGCCCGGGGAACTGGAACGCCAGTAGTTACAGTGAAGTTGTAGCCCGCAGGGTAATAGAAAAACTTTAGTGTTAACCCATGAACTTTTTACGGCAGCATTATGTGTTTTGCTTATTTTGTAAGAACATGAAAGAATATGCCAAAAAAATGGCTTATACTTCCTCCCAGAATAAAAAGATGAAATATGAAATGCGCATATTTTACCTTTCTGTCTAAAAAGAAAAATATAACTCCCAGAGAATACGAGACCCCTCCGATTAAAAGCCATATTGTTCCCATGAGGCTCAGTGTTTCAATTAGTTTATGAATGGGAATGACAATCAACCAGCCCATGATAAGATAAATAATTACAGTTGCTTTTTCGCTTATATGTTTATTGGACAATTTTAATATAATCCCACATATCGCAATTGCCCATATTAAGCCGAATAATGTCCATCCCCATGGGCCGCGCATGTTTACCAAAACAAAGGGGGTATATGATCCGGCTATAAGTATGAAAATTGAAGAGTGGTCGAGTACCTGGAGAATCTTTTTGTTTTTACCGTCTTTAATCGTATGGTATATAGTAGAGACTGAATACAATATAACCAGGGAGGCACCGTATATGGAAAAGGAAACTATTTTCCATGGGTCACCTAACTGAGAGGCATAAACAACAAGTATTACCACGGCTGCAATACTCAGTCCAATTCCCAGGCCATGGGAAACAGCGTTGGAAATTTCTTCAGATCTGGTCTGACCGTTAACGGAAGAGTATTTGTCTGAGCTTTGTTTTTTTGACATTGACCGGTACTTGGTATTTTAACTTAATATTAATTTATACGTTAACAGGGGCAATTTCAAGAAAATTCGTTTTTTCTAAAACATGCTGTGCAGGCAGGAGATATTTTTGAATAACGATTAAATATTCCGGGAATTAAATGAATAAGAAGAGAAAAAATTGAATGGTCCAGTAAATATTAGTAT